>CALCFP010000144.1 GCA_937900725.1 uncultured Bacteroidota bacterium
CCTTGAACGAACAATGATTGGATGGATGCCAGTCAAGTGTAAACCACACCTCGTCAAATCTCATTTTGATACTGTTAATGCGTGGAACTACCGCATTGCCATCGGGAATTGACAGTTTTACGTGAGCGGGGAATGTCGCTCCGCCCATGCCAACTATGCCGGCGTCTTTTATCTTGCCGATGATTGTCTTGGCATCGTCCTTTATTTCGGAAACAAGTTTATCGGCGCGGTCGATGTTGTCGAGCCATTCGTCGCCTTCAACATTGATGTATACGGCTGGTTTCTTGAATCCAGACACATCAACGGCATCTTCAACCTTCGCTACGGTTCCTGATACAGACGAGTGTATGTTTGCCGATACGAAACCGTTGGCCTGGCCAATCAGTTGCCCAACTTTGACAACGTCGCCTTTTTGGACAACGGCAGTGGCAGGTGCGCCAATGTGTTGCCCCAATGGTATGATGGCAACTTTTGGCAATTGTGCATCTTCAATTGGTTTTGCGGCCGAAAGTTTGTTGGCTTCGGGATGCACACCGCCTATTTTGAATGTCTTGAACATATTTCAGTGGTCTATGCGTTTGTTTGTACAGTTTTTTCTTCTGTGGCCTCGCTCTTTGGTGGGCGCGGAGGGAAGTTTACTTCGTGAATGGCACCAGTAGGGCATTCGGCTGCGCACTTGCGGCACATCTTGCATTTTTCAAAATCGATGTATGCCACGTTGTTTTCAACGGTGATGGCTTCAAAAGCGCATACTTTGGTGCATTTCCCGCATCCGATGCAGGCTGCTGTGCAGGCCTTGCGGGCAACTGCGCCCTTGTCCTTGTTCACGCACGATACAAACAGGCGTCGGTCTTTCTTGCCACGGTTGCGCAGTTCGATGATGCCTTTCGGACATGCCTTTGCGCAGGCTCCGCAGGCAACGCATTTTGTCTCGTCGACAATTGGCAATCCGGTGTTAGGGTTGATGCTGATGGCGTCGAATTTGCAGGCGGCTACGCAATCACCATGGCCCAGACAGCCAAAACTGCAGTTCGTTTCGCCAGCATATAGTGTTGATGCGAATGCGCACGAGTCGGCTCCATCGTATTTGTTAACTGTAGGGCGGTTTTGGCAAGTTCCGTTGCAGCGCACAACAGCAATTTTGGGTTCTGATTCGGTGATTTCCTGTCCAAGGATTGTCCCTATCTGCCGCATTACTTCGGCACTTGATGCTGGACATTTCATGCCGCTTATGTCGGTAGCCGACACCAAGGCACTTGCCAATCCACGGCATCCAGGATAGCCACAGCCACCACAGTTTGCGCCTGGCAGCAGGGCGACAATCTCGTCAATGCGCGGGTCTTCTTGTACCTTGAACTTTTGGGCAACTACATACAGAATGGCAGCCAATGCCAATCCAAGCAAGCCTAAAGCGATTACACTGTACAATACAATTTCCATAATTACTATTAATTTTATTTTGAACTACTATATTTCAATTTTGAACTTGAATTTACTTTTGAATCTGTCGCGCAA
The DNA here is from genome assembly GCA_937900725.1 of uncultured Bacteroidota bacterium. GTDB lineage: Bacteria > Bacteroidota > Bacteroidia > Bacteroidales > SZUA-534 > RUG13583. The sequence goes on from CALCFP010000144.1 coordinate 1,516, forward strand.
CAAGTATAGTGCCAAATAATATGGCGCAAGTGTCATTATCGACAACAGGCCTGCCTTGCTTTCGCCCAAGCCAGCGCCAATTAGTGCCACAAGTGAAGTTACCAGTATCAGCAGAGGACAGATGTATCCCCAAAACAGAGCCTTCATACCCAACTGCTTTTGGCTGTAAATCTTTACTTGCTGGCCTATTGAGTAGATGTTCCCGTCGGGGTCTATGGTGATGTGTTTTACGGCTTTGTCGGTTGATAAGCACAAATCCTTTGAGTGACAGCCACTGCACGCCGAATTGCAGTCGATGCGCACTATTATTGAGTCGTCGTTAATTTGCTCAATGGTTCCGGGTTGTGAATATGTTACGTCTGACATTGCCTACGTAGTTTACGTATAACAAATGTAGTCGCTTTGGCGGTTTATCAAACTTAAATTTTATGATTTTTTAGTGTTTTTGCAGAATGCCTTGTCTGCAAGGTGTAATGCTTTTATTATCAAAAAAAAGGTTGCAAGGTCTATCCCAAATTAGATAGACCTTGCAACCTTTTGGTTCCGAGGAAACGCTCGTTTACATAAATGTGACGCCTTCTGGAATTTCGAATTTTGAAGATTCCACTTCGGCATTTTCCTGTATTTCAGTGGCAGTCTGGCTCATTACTTCAACCATTCCCATTTTCATAACGGTTTTAAGCACAATGCCGTTCCATACGCTTACTTCGCAGTCAATGGTTTGACCCATTTGTTCCTGTTGCAGTGAGTATTTCTTGCAAGTCTTGCCTGCAACTGTTTCTTCGCCTATTTCCTTAATCTTGTATTTGATAATGTCGGTAGGGGTGATTTTCAGATAGTTGATTTGTTCTGGTATCGCCTGCTTCTGACCGATTTTTTGAGCCATACTGATGGCATAAATTGTGTCATTCTTTTGAATTGAAATTGTTTCCTGCTTGCCCATTGGCGTTTCCACTGATGTTACGGCAGATTCTTTCTCACCGTAGTTGTCGAAATACTGGGTGCTGTTCACAGTCATACCTTGTGTTGTGGCTTCAATTTTGATGATGCCTGATTTGATGCCGTAGCGTGCATCTTGAGCGTTTGCCAATGTGGTTGAAAAAATGGCAACCACTGCCATGAATTTACCTAAATTTTTCATAATTGTAATTTTTAAATAATTGTTAATTAAATATTTGTTAAAAAATAAATTGTCTATTTAGATAACCCTTGTGCCTGATTTTAAGTTCTAAATTTAAGGTTTAAAGTTTAAAGTTGCTCCCGAAAGCCTTCGGGAGCTTCGCTGTTTAAAGTTGAATCGTTTAGAAATTTAGAAGTTGTGCTATTATGAATTGTGAATTATGAATTGTGATTTGAAAAATCCTAAATCCTAAATCCTAAATCGTTCGTCCTACATTTCCAAATGGTTTGCAATCTCTTTTCCCGAAATGCCTAACAGTTTGGCTTGTTTGGCAATGTATGGCAAGTCGTTTTTGAAGAACTCGTCGCGACGTTTGTTCAGTATTATGTCTTTGGCACTTGAAGTCACAAAGTAGCCAATACCGCGCTGGTTGCTTATTATGCCGTCGCGGAGCATCTCGCTGTACGTGCGCATAATGGTGTTTTGGTTCACACCAATTGTGACGGCCAGTTCGCGTACCGACTCTAGTTTGTCGTCAACCTTGAGGTCACCCGACAGAATGCGGTCGCCGATGCGGTCGGCTATCTTTCTCTCGTACTCCGCCTCGGCTTCGGGAGTGAGCTCCGTCACGTCGGCATTTGAGTAGAGCCGGTAATTGTCAAAATAATCTGTGTATTCCGCCGCCGTGAAGGCGTCGCGGTCGCTCCCGCTTCTGAAGAGAGCGTAATATTTTACGTAAAAGCCCGTATTTTCT
>CALCFP010000145.1 GCA_937900725.1 uncultured Bacteroidota bacterium
AAATAAAGATGAAGAAATACCACAAGGCTTCTCTATTGGTAGATTATCATACTCAAATGAAACTCGTGATATACAATCAAAAAATAGTAAGGGCAAGAAATGGTTTAATGATGGAGAAAAAGAGTATTTTCTAGACCCAAATTCCGATAGAGTGAAAGGACTAAATTTGGGAAGATGTAATATTGGTAGATGGTATACAAATGGAATTGTTGAAATTCAAGTGAAGAACGGCGAGCCTATCCCAACTGGATTTTCAAAAGGTAGAAAACAAGTTTCAGAAGAAACAAAAATTAAAATGTCTCAAAATAATTATAATCACTTACATGGGATTAATGAAAAAACAAGGAAAAAGATAATCGTTATAATACGGATCTTTTCTCTTGGGCAGAGTGAGGGACACAGACATAGCCTCATCATCAGCAAGATAATCAGGCTGATAATCGAAACGGAACTTACCGTCTGCCATCTCCTGCAACAATCCTGCAGGTCTGCGGTTTACATTTACAATTGCCTTGCGCATAGAATAGTTTAAGTATAATGTTTAAAGATTAGGATTATTTCAACACAATCGAAATCTCCATTCCCAGACAATCAAGCAATGTCTCCACCACCTGAAGTGTTGGATTTGTCTTACCTTGCTCTATCAGTTTTAGATGACTGAGGCTGATACCAGCAACATCGGCAAGTTGCTCCTGAGTAACGCCAACATCCTTGCGACGCTCTTTCAAAATCTTTCCTATATTCATAAAAGAATAATATATGTAAATTTAGAATTTTGTCTATTTGTACCATATTTAAAAAGATTTATGTTCGTAAAGTCTCAATTTCGGCAAGAACGTCGGTGCTTACCGATATGAAGTTGGTGACAATTTTCTTGTATAGTTCAACGTTGTCGCCTTTTTTGGCCTCTTGTTCCAGTTCGGCCATATCGGCGCGCAGCGATTCGATGCCCATAAGTGCGACAGACGATTTAGTCTTGTGTGCAATTGCCGACAGTTGGGTGAAGTCTTTGTCTTGCAGTGCTCTTTCGAGTCCTACGAGCAAGGTCGGCAACTGTTGTACAAAAACGGTGATGAGTTCCTGCTTGAATTTTTCGTCACCTTCGGTGACCGAATCAAGGTGTGTGGGGTCAATGTATTTGTATTTGTTGACTACGTGCTGTTTAGGTCCTCCAGATTGGGCGCTGTCGTTGTTGATTGATTCGTTGGTTATGTGAATGTGTTTGTATATCAGGTTTATAAGGTCTTGTGTCTCAAATGGCTTCGATATGTAGTCGTCCATTCCAGCGGCAATGCATTTTTCTTTCTCGCCTTTTATTGCGGCGGCTGTCAGGGCGATGATGGGGATGGTCTGTTTTTCCTGGTCGTCCATTTTCCTTATTATGGAAGTGGCTGTATATCCGTCCATTTCAGGCATATGCAGGTCCATAAGAATCAGGTCGAACCTGTCTTTGTTCAGCAGGTCGATGACGATTTTGCCGTTAGGCGCAATGACAAGGTTGAAGTCTTTTTTGAGTATTGTCTTGACAAACAGTTGGTTTATCTCGTTGTCTTCGGCAAGCAGAATGTTAGGTTTCTTGTCAGTCTTGATTATATCAGGTATAACGTTGACCGGAATCTCGTCTTCGGCAGTATCATTTCCGTGCCTGTAAGTTATTTCAAGGCTGAACGAACTGCCTTTGCCTTCTTCGCTCAGGAGCGTGATTTTACCGCCTTGCATTATAGCCAACTGTCTTGATATTGTCAATCCCAATCCCGTGCCGCCATATTTACGTGTGGTGTCGTTGGTGGCTTGCGAGAAACTTGAGAATATCAGTTCCTGCTTGTCTTTGGGTATGCCGATGCCTGTGTCGTGGACAGTAAAGCAAAGTTTGCTTGATTCGCTGTCCTGCGATATTACATTGACTGTAAGTGTGATGCCACCATATTCAGTGAATTTCAAGGCATTGCTCAACAGGTTGTTGAGAATTTGGTTGAGTCGGGTAGGGTCGCCAACAACAAAAGTAGGCATGGTGGGTGCAATGGCTGACTTGAAATACAATCCCTTTGATTCAGTTGTTGTTTTGTAGGTGGCTGTTATGTTGTTGATTAATTTTTGAAGGTTGAAGTCGATGCTTTCGATTTCCATTTTGCCAGCCTCGATTTTTGAGAAGTCGAGAATGTCGTTGATTATGACAAGCAGGTTGTTTGCCGATATGGTGATGTTGTCAAGAAATGTCTTTTGGTCGGGGGTGAGGTTTGTGTCGTTGAGCAGTTTGGCCATACCAATCACGCCAGTCATTGGGGTGCGTATCTCGTGGCTCATGTTTGCCAAAAACTGGTCCTTGATTTTTGCAAGGTTTTCAGCCTGTTCCTTGGCCAGTGTCAAGTCAATGTTCTGTTTCTTGATTTGCTTAATCATTGAGTTGAAGCCTTTCATCAACTCGCCAATTTCGTCGTTTCTCTTTTCAGCCTCTTTGACTTGATAGTCAGATACGTCGGATATTCCCCTCATGATTCTTGTCAGTTCAATGATCGGCGAGGATATGACGTTCTGCATTTTCTTTGAAAGCACCCACGCTATTACCATTGCCACAAAAAGCATCAGTATGTAAACTTTCAGGAATTGCATCGACCTGTTTTTGTATGGCTCGAGGCTTGAATGAAGATAAATAGAGCCAATTTTCTCATCGTCAAGAATGATGTTTTGGCTTAAGAGTAGTGCGTCGTCAGTGAATGCAGACGTGTCGCGTTCAGAGAAAAAGTCGAGGTTCGTGTTTGTGTATTCAGGATTTTGCGTATACTCGGCAAACAGTTTGTGGTCATTGTCATAGATGCGTGCGACCATGATATCCTTATCGGCAACCAGCGTGCGCAATACGTTTTGTGATTCGTTTGGATAATCGAACATGATGTTTGCCGTGTTGTTGTTGCCTACAATGTCGGCCAGTATGGACAGGTTGTTCAGCAACTGCTTTTTGTACTGGATTCTATCGTAGTGGGCAAAGATCATTCCAACGATAATCATTGCTATCAGGCTGATAGTCATTACCAATGTGGTGATTTTGGTCCGTATTGACAAATCTTTAAAATTCATCTTCTTTGGTTGAAATTATTTTTGCCAAAAGCAAAAGTTTGGGACTTATTTTGATGTCAATGTCGTCTGCAATGTCTTTGTTAATCTCGAACTGATGGTCAGAGAATTGAGGCATGAAGTTGATAACGCCACCCAATTCGCAGAAGTTCTGTATCTCGTCGCCAATGGTCACTATGGGTTTTTGCCCAATTTCCGAATGCCGCAGAGCCGCCTGCCTTATTCATCATGGCAACGAGTGCGCCGAGCATTACAAGGAATATCAAAATTCCTATGTTATAGGAATCGGCAATGCTTGATATAAAGCCGTCCTGCAAT
>CALCFP010000146.1 GCA_937900725.1 uncultured Bacteroidota bacterium
ATTTTGCGCTTGCGTGGCAAGGGTATCCCTGAACTAAATGGCTACGGACGTGGCGATTTGCTGGTCAACATTCAAGTTTGGACACCTCAAAACGTAACTCGTGATGAGGCCCGTATTATTGAGAAATTGAAAGAGTCTGACAGTTTCACGCCGCATCCCGACAAAAATGACCGCAACTTCTTCGAGCGAATGAAGAACTTCTTCAATAGTTAATTTATAAACAATCCAAATATTATCGAAAATGCACTACCATTTTATAGCAATCGGGGGAAGCGCAATGCACAATTTGGCCATCGCATTGCATCTGAAGGGCGACAAGGTGACAGGCTCTGACGACGAGATTTTTGAACCATCACGTTCACGTCTTGCGTCTCACGGACTTTTGCCCGAAGAGGCTGGCTGGCATCCCGAAAAAATCACTTCCGACATTGATGCTATAGTCTTGGGAATGCACGCAAAGTCCGACAACCCTGAACTTTTGAAAGCACAGGAACTTGGATTGAAAATTTACTCTTATCCGGAATTTCTATACAACCAGACGCAGGACAAGACACGAGTTGTAATTGGCGGAAGCCACGGTAAGACCACAACCACTGCAATGGTAATGCACGTTCTCAAGACCGTCGGCATACCATTTGATTATATGGTGGGAGCCAAAATCAAGGGATTCGACACTATGGTGGGGTTAAGCAATAATGCCAAAATTGCCGTGTTTGAAGGCGACGAGTATCTGACATCGCCTATCGACCCACGTCCGAAATTTCACCTTTACAAGCCTGACATCGCATTGATTACGGGCATCGCTTGGGATCACATCAATGTATTCACCACTTTTGAAGACTATGTCTGGCAGTTCGAGCGGTTCTCTCAACTAATCGAGCCAAATGGATCGTTGGTTTATTTTGAAGGCGATGATAATCTTCGAAACATTGCGTCAAAATGCCGTCCTGATATAAAGTTGTTGCCTTACAACACACACCTATATAATATAGAGAATGGCGTCACTTATCTGCTCTGCAATGGCAAGAAGTATGAATTGTCAATCTTTGGAGAGCACAATCTTCAAAATATTTCAGGAGCATTGCAGGTTTGCCTTCAACTAGGTGTTTCTGAAGAAGATTTCCACAGTGCCATGCTGACATTTGAAGGTGCCGACAAGCGTCTTCAGCAGATTTTCAGCAAAAATGGAAGTCTTGCCTTTACCGATTTCGCACATTCGCCATCTAAACTAAAGGCAACGGTGAACGCTGTCCGCAATCAATTTCCTGGTAAGAAAATCATTGCCTGTATGGAATTGCACACATACAGTAGTTTGAGTGAGAACTTCCTGTCGCAATATGCAGGCTCAATGGAGTTGGCCGACAGGGCATACGTCTTTTTCAACCCTCACGCCATCGAACTTAAGCGCTTGGCCGAAATAACCACCACTCAAGTTGAATCGGCATTTGCCAAAGACGGGCTCAAGGCATACGACGACATTGAAAAACTGAAGTGCGACTTGCTTGCCGACAAGAGCGGCAACTGTGTCGTTTTGTTCTTAAGTTCAGGAAATTTTGCGGGAGTCGATTTGAAGCAACTGGCGTCAGGAATAATTAAGTAGGAAAAAAGAACTTCCATACACAACATTTGGTCTCATATTTCGTTTTAAAGAGAAAATAGCATCTAGTACTAACCTTTAAAACTTTGAATTATGGACGCAAAGAAAAATCCTAAATCAGACCTCAGAAGGTATAGTGGACTATTCCTTGAAGCAGGTTTCGTTCTAGCATTTGCTGCTGTTATTTATGCGCTCAACTACACAGTGAGTGAAAAGGCTTATACCGACCTCGGACAGGTTGCGTGGACAGAACCGGATCCAATCATTGTGCCAGTCACCAGACCAACGGTAGAAGTACCGCAGCCACCAATGCCGAAGGTTGCACAAATACTGGTGATTGAAGACGATCCGTTTGCTGAAGATGACGAAATAGACATTGATGTTGAGGCAACACCTGAAACAAAAATCGTCATTGTAGATTATGTTACAGAAACGGATGACCCGGATGATGATCCACTTTACGAATTTGTCCCCAAAATGCCATCTTTCCCTGGCGGCGAAAAAGCTTTGGCGGAGTTCATCTCAAAGAATGTGGTTTACCCAGAAATTGCCAGACAAAATGGAATTAAGGGCAAGGTTTACGTGCAGTTCGTTGTCAATAAGAAAGGCAAGATAGAACAAGTCAAAGTGTTGCGAGGTGTCGATTCCACTATAGATCAACAGGCTGTGAATGTGGTAAACAAGATGCCTGATTGGATTCCTGGAGAATCAGGCGGACATCCTGTAAGTGTATACTTTACTTTGCCAATCAATTTCCAATTAAACTGATACCAACAGACAGATATTAAGCGTGAAAAGCCGGTTACAAGCCGGCTTTCCCATTTCATAGTCATGTTAAAAACAAAAAAAATAGGTCAACGAGCAAATTATGGTTTGTTTTATATACAATTAATACTACTTTTAGCGACTGAAAAAAACAAAAACTATGGAACTTAAAAAGAACCCCAAAGCGGATTTAAGACGCTACAGCACCCTATTTCTTGAAGTGGGTTTCGTTGTTGCGCTTGGCGCTGTTCTTGGCGCGTTCAGTTATACGATTCATGAAAAGAATGTCGCTGGTTTTGGCGAACTTGAAGATGTCGTAGCTGAAGAGGAAATCATACCTATCACTCGTCAACAGGAAATTACACCGCCACCACCACCGGAGGTGCCAAAGGTTGCTGAGGTAATCAACATCGTTGATGATGACGTGGAAATCGATGACGAACTTGAGATTGAAGATATGGAAGCAGACCAAGAGACTGAGGTCGCAATAGTTGAAATGGCCGAAGAAGAGGAAGAAGAAGAAGAGCAAGTTTTCGTGATTGTAGAAAACATGCCAGAGTTCCCGGGCGGTGAAATGGCCTTGCGCAAGCATATTGCCGAACATGTCAATTATCCTGAAATAGCCAAGGAAAATGGTTTGCAAGGCAAGGTTTACGTATCATTCGTGATTAACCAAAAGGGTGAGATTGAAAACGTGAAAATTGCACGTGGAGTTGACCCAGCATTGGATAAAGAGGCAATTCGTGTGGTACAGAGCCTACCAAAATGGAAACCAGGTTCACAACGCGGAAAACCGGTACGAGTGTCGTATACTGTGCCAATCAATTTCCAGTTGAATTAATATAAAACGCAAGGATAAGAATGCCGACATAATTTGCCGGCATTCTTTTTTCAATATGTCGCAGTCAACTTTGTTGGCGACTTTTTTATTGTTTTAAGTAGTCTATCAATAATCATTATTAAAATAAATTTTATGTCACAGAAAAAACGTGTTTACACATTCGGTAACAAGAAAGCCGAAGGAAAAGCAGACATGAGAAATCTGTTAGGTGGCAAAGGTGCCAATCTTGCGGAAATGTGTCTTTTAGGATTACCTGTTCCTGCAGGTTTTACAATCACAACCGAAGTTTGTACAGAGTATTACGAAAATAATTGCGAATTGCCAGCAGAACTTGAGGCTGACGTTTGGGCTGCAATGGCAAAAACTGAAGAAATAATGGGCAAGAAATATGGTGACCCTGAAAATGCACTTCTAGTTTCGTGTCGTTCTGGCGCCCGCGCTTCTATGCCAGGCATGATGGATACCGTGCTTAACATTGGTGTCTGCTCTGCAACAATTCCTGGCCTTATCAAGAAAACGGGTAACGAACGTTTTGTTTGGGATTCATACCGTCGCTTGATCATGATGTACGCCGATGTTGTCATGGAAAAGGCAGAAGGCCTTGACTTCAACATCCGCAAGCAACTTGACGATATGCTTGATGACTACAAGAGACAGAAAGGTTACGCATCCGATACCGATTTGAGTGCAAATGACCTTAAATTCTTGGCAGAAGAGTTTAAAAAGAAAATCAAGGATGTTTTAGGAAAGGACTTCCCCGACAATGCAAAAGAACAACTTATTGGAGGCATTAAGGCCGTATTCAAGAGCTGGAATGGCAAGAAGGCAGTTTCATACCGTCGTATTGAGGGCATTCCTGATGATTGGGGTACTGCTGTCAACGTTCAGTCAATGGTGTTCGGCAATATGGGCGACACTTCAGCAACTGGTATTGCATTTACACGTAACCCTGCAACTGGCGAAAACTTGTTCTATGGTGAATGGTTGATTAACGCTCAAGGCGAGGATGTGGTTGCTGGTATCCGCACCCCTAATCCTCTTAACGACGAAACAAAGAATGAGCAAAATCAACATTTGAAGAGCATGCAAGAGGCTATGCCTCAAACTTACAAGGAATTGGTAGAGATCCGCAACATTCTGGAACAATCATTCCATGACATGCTCGATATCGAGTTTACAATTCAAGAAGGCAAGTTGTTTATGCTTCAATGCCGTGTCGGCAAACGTACAGGTACTGCTGCTTTGAATATGGCTATGGATATGCTTCACGAAGGCTTGATTGATGAGAAGACTGCCGTTTTGCGCGTCGATCCATCTCAACTTGACGAATTGCTTCACCCAATTCTTGACCCTTCGGAAGAAAAACGTGTAAAACCAATCGTGAAAGGTTTGCCTGCAGGTCCAGGCGCAGCAGTCGGAAAAGTAGTATTCACTGCAGAAGACGCTGTCGCATGGCAACGTCGCGGCGAAAATGTAATCCTTGTCCGCGAAGAAACCAATCCTGAAGATGTTGAAGGCATGCGTGCTGCTGTCGGTGTTCTTACCGCACGTGGCGGCATGACATCTCATGCTGCTCTTGTCGCACGTGGTTGGGGCAAGTGCTGTATCGTAGGTGCTGGCGCACTTCATGTTGATGTCGCAGCAAAGACTGCAAAAATTGTCGGTACCGATGTCACATTCAAAGAAGGTTACACTCTTACATTGAATGGTACAAAGGGTAACGCATATATGGGAGAACTCAAACTTATGGATGCATCAGAAAATCCTCGATTCCAAGAATTTATGCGTTTGGTAGATGCAAATCGTAAAATGGGTGTCCGCACTAATGCAGATAATCCAGAGGATGCTCGTATTGCTCGTGAGTTTGGTGCTGAAGGTATCGGATTGTTCCGTACTGAACATATGTTCTATGGCAAAAACTCCGAAGAACCATTGTTCTTGTTGCGCAAGATGATCTTGAGTGCAACTGCAGAAGAACGTCGCAAGGCACTTGATGAGTTGTTCCCATTTATGAAGAAAGACATGAAGGCCACATTGTTGGCAATGGACGGCTTGTCAGTTACTTTCCGTTTGCTTGACCCACCTTTACATGAATTTGTTCCTCAGGGGGCCGAAAAGCAGGCAGAATTGGCTGCCGCTCTTGGCATTTCTGCCGATGCGGTTGCAAAACGTGGCGAAGCATTGCACGAATCTAACCCAATGATGGGACATCGTGGTGTTCGTTTGGGCGTCACTTATCCTGAAATATCCGAAACACAAATTCGGGCAATTTTCGAATCTGCCGCAGAACTTATCAATGAAGGCAAAGATCCACATGCGGAAATCATGGTTCCTGTGACTTGTGATATGTCTGAACTGGAATATATCCGTAAGATAGTTGACAAGGTTTATGCAGAAGTCTGCGCTAAATTTGGCTTGAAGGAAATCGGATTCAAGTTCGGTACAATGATTGAGATCCCACGTGCAGCATTGCTTGCTGACGAAATGGCAAAATATGCTGAATTCTTCTCATTTGGTACAAATGACTTGACTCAAATGACATTCGGCTTTAGCCGTGATGATATGGGCGCATTCCTCCACTCCTATCTTGACAAGAAGATGTTGGTTGCCGATCCATTCCAGACTATCGACCAAAATGGTGTTGGACAGTTAATTGCAATGGCAACACAAAAAGGCCGTGGCACACGCGAAACACTTAAGGTTGGTATCTGTGGTGAGCAAGGCGGAGATCCTGCATCAGTGGAATTCTGCTACAAGACAGGTTTGAACTATGTAAGTTGCTCGCCATTCCGTGTCCCTATTGCACGTTTGGCAGCCGCACAGGCAACTATCAGAAACAGCAAGTAACAGCGTTTCAATATAGACAGAAAGCCCTTCCGCAAGAAGGGCTTTTTTGTTTTCAGTATTTTCCCCGACGGTCTGGTGCGTTTAATGATTATGCCTTTAAAAAAACATAATTATTTATAATTATTAAAATAATCACTTGCAAAGTTATTTAATAGAGCGTACAATAAATAGCGTAGAACGAAGGAAGGAACAATGACAATGGACTTTAAAAATATTGAAGCAACATTTAGAGTAAAAGGCGAATTGAAAGAAGGCGTCCACAAAGGGTGGAAGTTTGATTATACAATTAAAATTAAAAGAATTGTGAGCGGTGCAAACGCATACGGCGATAGAAGCGCACACATTGTTGAATATTACAAAGGCGACGAAGTAAGCGATAAAACATACTGCAGTGAAGAATATTTTGATACAAGATACGACTGCATTCCTGCTGACAAACAAAAGTGGTTAGAATATTGGATTGATTGGCTACAACAATGCTACAAAGGATATGACATTTTAGAAAACTTGTCATATCAAGAAAACATCGAGAGTTTGACTGAAAAGTTTTAATCCTTCTATAAGCGTGTTGGACTGCCACGCTTAACAAATAGCAGTCCTAAAGGAAGGCGAATTATGGCTAATAAAAAAGCAATTAAAGAATTAGCAAAGTTTATTAAAGACAGCGTTAAGACATTGACAACAAGCGACTATACCTGTTGCCGTAAAATTATCGCAGGCGACAGCGAATTAGCAATCTATGTAGGGTGGGGCGGTGGATACGACGAGAACGACGAAAGTTTATACTTGTCGGGAACATACGCAATCAACGTAGGCGTTATGATTAGAAACGACAGCGATTGGACGGACTTAGAATATCTAAATATGCCTGTTTACAGCGAAGGAGAAGCGGACGTATACGACACGCTAATAAGTTTGAATAAAAGCGACGCTAAAGACGGATTTGTTAAGGTCGCTGAAGATGTTATTAACACATATCTAAATGTTCGTAAAGGTTTAGACGACGGCACTTTAAAAATTATCTAGGAAGGCAGGTAAACAATAGTGGCACAACTATTCAAAATCAAACATCTTAAAAAAGTCCTATGGTTAGGGCTTGAAGTAGAAGCATTCATTTGCACAGGAAAGCACAACGCAACCGAAAAGGTATATTCAAACATCAACGAAATACCTAAGAAGTATGACAACTGCTATGTATCATACATCGCCTATGGATTAAGCGACTGCGTGAAGGATAAAAAAGTTATCCTGCTAGACGCTTGGAAAAAATATCGTGTTGCTAAAAAACACGCCAAAATTGCAATCACTGAAAGCAACAAAACAGGAAAGGCAGGTAGATAATATGGGCTATTGGTTAAAAGACATCAACACAACAAAAAGATTATTAAAAATCTATGTAGACAATCTAAAGTTAGCAGTAAAGGCAACTGATGTTGTCAAAGAAGCAGTCAAAAACTTTGACGGAAAAGTTATGAATGTTAGATTTATCAACGCAATTAAAGAGGCGGTCGAAAAATCAAAAATGCCTTTATACGCTTATGATAGCCACAATAGAAATATTGTCTTAGGCTTCCGCAATGACTGCTTTGTCGAGGGCTGTTGTGCTATTTATATCAGTTATAGAAATGTCTATATTACTAATAACTACAATAGCAACAACGATTATGTTGACAACGACAACAGGATTAAACTCAGCAGGTTTTATGAACTTCTCGATGTTAGAAAAGGCGAGATTGAGAAAGAAATTGTCGAGATTGAGAAAGGTATAAAAGACCTCGAAAAAATCGCAAAGAAACACGCTGAAATTATGGCTGAAATAGACACATTCAACCGCCAAAACTATGTTGTTTTGAAAGAACTCGACGCTTATATTAGCGTTAATCATAGATAGTCAGGAAGGAAGGTATTTAAACACTATGGCTACAAAACAAACTAACAAAAAAACATTCACTCTTTTAGGAAAAGACAATAGAAAAGTAGTAATTGAATGCTACACAAAAAGAGGTGGGCAGGGCTTCACTCACTTTGCTGAATGTGAAGGCAAAAAAACTTATATTTGCTACATTAATCGCACTTGGGAAAGTTTCGAGTATGAAAGCGTATTGCTTAGAATTGTAAAGCGTATTGCTTTGGATAAAAAAGACTTAACTGCTATGGAAAAGACAATAGAACTTATTTCTAAAGGTCATAAAGAAGAAGTAGACAAGTGGTTTGAAAACTTCAAAAAGGATTATGACGGATTAAGCGACACTACTAAAAAGCACCTTGCTAATGCTTGTCCTGTAATCACTTCAAAAGAACAAGCCGACGAAATTATGAAAGTCTCAAAAGTTTTTGACGCTATGTTTAGACTTGAAGAAGGCAACCAAAAGAATGAAGGAGGTCAACAATAATGGCAAACATCACTAAAACACAAATTATTAAAAGAGCAGGCGAAATCTCTCAAAAAATTAGCGACGGAAAATATGACGAGGCTAAAGACGAACTCGAAACTCTTAAAGACGAGGTAAGAGAAGAAGCCGACAACATTGAGCCTTACGACGGAAAAAACGACTTGACACCTGCTCAAGAAGAAAGACAAGAATGGCTCAACGAAACAGCCGACACTCTCGACAGCGTTTATGACGAACTCGAAAGCGCGATTGAAACAATCAACGAACAAGCCGACGAGTTAACTTCAATAGGTTAGGGCTATCCGTATGGAAAAGAAAATTGTTTATAACGGAACAACGCTTCAGCCGATTGGAAACATCATAGGCGGGTGGAAACTTAAAAGCGACTTGTGCTGTGAAAAAGTAAACATTCCTAATTACAATCATAAAGAATTGTATAAGTTAGCAAGAAAAGAGCACGCTTCAGTTGATGTATTCTACATTGAAGGCGTCGGCTGTTGCATTCCTTGCACAGGCGGAATGTTTAAACTAAGCGCGAAGTTTGCAAAACATCTTAAAAAATGTAGTGAGTATGACCGCAACTACAAGTGGGCAAGGGAGAAATAAAATATGAGCGAAACAGCAATAACTATTAAGTTTATCAATGCTAAAAGAACATACACTAAAGAAAGTGCAAAAAGATTTTTAGTAGGTAGATTTATGAAAACTGAAAATCCGTTCTATTTAGAGAAATTAAAAGACTTAGTTAGTGGGGTTAAGTATATTGACCTCGAAGGGAATTAAAACCTATGAGAATGGCTGAAAGCAAGCAAAGAGTTGAACAAGCGAAAGACATCGTGGAAAACATTGTCCGCTATCACAACAAAAACTTAACAAAGCAACAATACGACGATTTGCAAGAAGTAGCAGGGCTATTAAAACAAGCCACCGATAAAAAGTCTTACAAAGATAGAAAAGCGGAACTTGAGCAGGAAGCAATCGAGTATCAACGCGATGTCAGCGAAAACAATTACTCGCTAGACTACCTTAACGATATGTGTCAATACTTCTTAAAGTATGGCAAGCGTTATGGATTATTAAAAGAGTTTAGAGAAAACGGAATTATCTAAACAGGAAGGGGCTTTATGGAAATAGTAAGAAAAGTATTACTCAGTGAAAAAGAAGGAGAAGCAGTTAGAAACTTCTTGAGACTAAAAGGCTACTCGATAAGAGGGTGGTGCAGTTTTCTTAGAGAAGATGACAAAAAAGACTTCACTACATTAACTGAGATGTGCACAGGAAAGAGATACATCACGCCTAAGACTTACGACCACTTCTTAAAGCCTCTATTCAATTACGACTTCGATACATTTATCAAAAACGTAGGAAGGATTAAATAATATGAACAACGAAACATTATTAAGACGCCTTGAAAGTGTTAAAGCACAAGGAATATACGGAAATGAATTACTTGCTTTAATTAGCGATGTTAAAACTGAGTTATTAACTGCTAATATGAAGTTAACCGATAAACAAAGATTTAAGCATTGCTTAGACCTATGCAATAAAGGCGTTAATAGTTCAAGACCTGTTCTCGCATTTACTCACTATGAAGACGGAAACCAATACTTTACAAATAGTTGGTTTGCAGTAGAACTTCACGGAGACGATATTATGAAAGACTTGCCACGCCACGACGAGCCTTATCAATTCAAATATCATACGCACACTGAAGAAGACGCTAAAAGGCTCGAATATCCTAATATTAAACAAGTCTTTAATGTAGCAGGGACTGAGTTTGAAATTGACTTTGAAAAACTTTATAAGTTTGCAAGAGTTAACAAAAATGTCGAAACTATGATGTTCGACTTCAACGGAAATATCTCTAAAGTAGACATTAAACTATTGTTAAATGCTCTTACTTGGGGCAACGCTTCAAAAGGAACAGGAACTATCTCTTATAGAGGTAGCGAAATGAAGCCTATTGAAATAGTTAAATCTAATGGCACAAGAATTGTTGTTTGTCCTGTTAGATGTGAAAAAGAAGTAAGTGAAGAACTTACATTCAAATTTAGGGGGTAATTATGGAACAATACTCAACTTATATGTTTATATTCAAAAATGTAAACGACTTCGATGTAGAAATTTTTGCTAGAAGCGAAGAAACTGCAAACAAAATGATTGCTTTGTGGAATGAACGCTTAGAAGAAAAAAAGCGTTGGAAGCCTAAAAAGTTTGGATTTAAAAAACCAACAACTATCAGCATTCCTCCATACGAGGCTGAACAAAAGCAACTCTCTTGGTTTGAACGTATTAGAGACGAGTTTGTTAGAAATGAGGGCAAGAAAACCTTTGGAATGATTGTCCTTGAAGAAAACACAAAACTAACTTCAAAGGTGGTGCAGGAATAATGGGATACAACTTATTGCTTGGAATTAAAAAGACAAAAACAATCTTTCAAACAAGACAGCAGGCTGTTCAATACTGCAAGCAACATTTTAGAAATGAAAATCCTGACATTCATATCCGCAGGATTGGAAACGGAAAATGGGCTGTTAACGAATGAAAATGAAAGAGTATAAAGACGGATTAGGAAACAAACAAATTCGTTTGCACCAAATTGTCAATGTTAAAGTTAGAAATACTATTCACAAAGGAATGATAATTAAATCTATTGGTTTGAATTACTACATTCAATGTGAAAACGGAAAAATTTATACCGCTGATAGGTGGAAATTAGAAGAAGTTAACGAGGTAATTTATGAATAATTGTCAAACAATCGGTCAAGGATTAGCAAGTCAAATATCACAAATAGGTTATCCTTGCAAATGTGTTGATGTAGTTTGTTCGGCTCAACTAGCAACTTACTACTTCGACTTAGATAATTCTATGGATATTAACAAGATTAATGACAAGATGTTAAATATCGTCAATGACATTAATCATAGAGCGTTCTCATTCACTGACAAGAAAAATCATTCATTCGCTTTATGTGAAGGCTTCTCCGTTAGAAATACACTTTGTTATGGAGATGTCCTAAAACCTCAAAGAAACGTCGGTTATAGCGTAAAAATCCCTGTTGGATTAGATACCTATAACAATCCTCTTGAATTAGACTTTGAAAAGATACCTCATATCCTTATCGCAGGAACAACAGGAAGTGGTAAATCAGTATTACAACATACTATTATTACAGCGTTATATCATACTACATACGCAGGAAACTTCGACTTGGTATTAATTGATACTAAGTTTGAAATGAGCCGTTTCAATAACAATCGAAATGTTAAGTATATCGAAACAGCCGATGAAGCAGTAGCATATCTCAGCGACTTATGTAAAATTATGGACGCTAGATATGAACAAATTAAACGCAGTGGTGCTAAGCAAAAGCCTATATTCGTTATGATAGACGAGTTAGGAGACTTGATGTTAGCAAGTAGATATGATGTTGAGGCTTCAATCGTTCGTCTTGCTCAAAAGGCTAGAGGTGCTAATATCCACTTGATACTTGCAACTCAAAGACCTTCAGTTGATGTAGTCAGCGGATTGATTAGAGCAAATATGCCTTGTAGAATTTGCCTAAAGACAGCAAGTTATAGGGACAGCGTTATTGTCCTTGAACACAAAGGGGCTGAAAAGTTGCTCGGCTGTGGAGACGCAATCATTAAACTTCCATATCAACTTGAAGAAGTAAGATTTCAAGTAGCATACTCAAAAGATGAAACTATCAAACAAGTAATGAATTGGAACAAATAAATAAAAGACACTTAATAAGTGTCTTTTTATTTTGCGTCGATTATGTCGGCGTATTTTGTTTTCAATTCGTCTTCGCTCAAATCGTCAATCTTATCTTCCTTGATTGATATTTTTTGCTCGTCAACATATCCGCTGTCGTTCTTTGCTAAGAATATTTGACCTACAACATTGCCTTTTCCTTGCCTAATTGACAATTCAGTTTGTGCGTCTATAAGCGAGAAAACTTCATCAATTATGTCTTTGTTCATAATCCTCGACCTTCCCTCGTGCCAACTCTTTAAAGTTGACCTGCTAACGCCTAACGATATTGCTAGTCCGTTAACTGAGAGAGGTTGATTGTATTTCAATGATATTGATAGAAAATTATCTACTGCTTTTCTAACACTTTCAGCGTTATTAATGTAAGGCTTTTCCATAGTGTAGATGTCGTGAAGATACATCAAATTAATTCTTTGGTCTCCTACTTCGTCAACTTCGTAAGCATTCCCTTGCTTATCAAAGCGGACTTTTTTAGGAGATAATTCTTGTTTTAATGCACTTTCGTATATCTTGCTTACTAAATCGAAATTACAGCCTTTGCCTTTATGCTGATTGTCGTATAATTGCTTCTCTAACTTGCATTTTTCATACTCGGTCATTGCGCCTCTATTGACACAACCCTGTAATATTTCTTTGCTAGTCCTAGAAGGCTTTTTAGTTGAAGGCATATTATTCGTCTATTTCAGCAACGTTGTCTTTTGTATGAGCCTTTAAATCAGCAAAAGTGATATGTTTAGCACGACAATAGTTATTTGTTTCTTCTATTGTCTTGCCTTTTAAAATATATCCTGCTTTAGTAAGTTCAAAGATAACTTTTTTCTTACTTGGTGCAGGTGCTGTTTTGACTTCGACTTCAGGCTTATTCTCTTGAGCCTTTGCTTGTGGTGATGTCTTTGACATATATTTCGTTTCCTTTCTTTTTCAAGTCATTTATAAACTCGTTAAATTGCTGTTTAGTCAATTCTTTTTCTTCTTCTCCGTCGAAGAGTAAGTAGTTTCCGTTTTCTAAAACTTTAACGCCGATGACTTTATCTTGATTATATCTATTATAGACAATTTTGTCAAAAATGCTGTATGCAATCTTGAATGGAAAGTAGAAGAAGCCGACAATACCTGATATTACCGCAATTAATAATCCTGCTATTAATCCAAAAGGTATTGATATAGCACCTAAGATATGATTAATCGTTTTATTCTTCGTCATATAATTCAACCTTGATATTTTCTCTTTCCATAAAAGATACTTTTTTGCCACTCAAAGCATTTTTAATTGAAGCCCTAGAGCATTGCAATTCCTTACTTGCTTCTTCAATAGAAGTAGTAATTATTGTTTTGAATGGCGTGGTAATCTTGATACGGATTTTTCTAATGTATAACCCATATCTATAAAGTGCGTGGTAAGTTCCTCTTACCGATGTATGTGTTTTGTTAGCACATTCTTGAATTGACATCTCTCCGTTAGCGACTTTTTTTAAGTCTTCGATGTCGTATATTCTTTGTCTCATTTTTATACCCCATACTTGCTTTCTAATTCAGCAAGTCTTTCTCTTTGCTTTTTAATCAACTTAGTAGTCTTACTTAATTCTCTAAGTTCTTGCAATCTTTTAATTTCACGCTTTTTTAGATTTTCAGCAATCTCGTTAGCGTGCTTTTCGGCTTTTAGTTTTTTGATTTCTTCACGCTGTTTCTTCAACATTTTTGAAGATTTCTTTTTGTCCCCAATATGCCATTCAACCCATTCTTTGTCTCGATAAAGAATAACTCGTATGTAAAGTTTTTTCCCTTCCAACATCAAATAGTCAAACGCTTTCTTTTTGACGATAAACGCGTCGTCAAGGAAGTATTCACTACCCTTTACATCTTCGACAACCCTTTGACCTGTGATTTCGTCTTTGTAGATAAAATCCGCTTCGTATGTTAACGCAGGTATTACATCTCCGTTTGCGTTAGTAAACTCAGGAATTATTTGCAAGGTATAGTGATGTCCTAAGTTAGAAATAAGACCATTCTTTTGTTGTTCAAGCAAATACTCGTATCTATCACATTCGGTGCGACTATCAAACTTTGCAATGTCGTTAGGATTTAGGAAATTATCAAGGCAATATTTTTCGGCTTTTTCTCTTCCGTCTTTTTCAGTAATTGTCTTGACGTGTTTCTTATCTTTTTCATCGACGTATGTTTCTACTCGAGATGTATTTTCAAAGCGTTGACCTGCAATAAAATAAACAACTTTGCCTTTATTGACTGCGTGTATTTCTCTATCCATAAATAGACACCTTTTCAGCCAATAGATATGCTTCTTCAGCGGTTAGTTTTCTATTGTCAGGAACAATTTGATTGTAATAAATATAACAATCATTTTTTCCGTTGTGCTCAATAGACTTTTTCAATAAACAAAAGTCCACTTCTTTTTTGGCAATAATATCAAACAACGCTTGGTCGTTTAGAGCGTTAATGATTGTGTTGATATGGTGTGTGTCGAAGTTTACACCTACGCTTTTATTTTTGGCTAAAAAAGGTGCACTCTTAATTCTCATTTCTTTAGCCATTGAAATACACTCTTTAGTTTTTTTCGAGAATGTATCTATGTTATTTTGAATTACTTTGTTCAAATCCATTTTATCTTTCTCCTTCTACAAGTTCTTTTGCTGTCTCAGGCGATACCCACAATATAAAGCCTCTAATCGCTGTATACTCTAGTTCGTCTTGTTCAGGCTTTGCCAAATTAAATAAATCTAAATCGAAGCAATAATCGAAAGTCGAAGCATACTCTTTCAAGTCATCTTCTTTAACTTCAATATTGTCGGTAGATGTATATTTGTTAATATCTTTAACAGCGTCTTTTAATTCGTAATAGAAACCTAATCCGTGAAGATTGTTCCAAATGCTTTCAACTATGACCTGAAAGATTTTAACTTTGCCTTCTTTATTCGTTTGCATTTTTATCTCCTTCCTCGACGTGATTTTGCATTTCAACATCGTATTTATTAAACATATCGTAGAATTGTAAGAAATAACTTTGAGCGTCTATTCTATCGTTGCTTTCATCGAACATCTTTCCTGTTCCGTCTAATTTAACTTTTCTAACGATATTCCAATATCTTTTTAAGCGAGGAGATATAGCACCCCACAAAAACGCTAGATATGCTTCAGTTTCTCGCTTACTGCCAATCCAATACTCAAAGTTTTTGGAA
>CALCFP010000147.1 GCA_937900725.1 uncultured Bacteroidota bacterium
TATCTGAACTTTAAACTTAACTATATCTACGCTGCAGTTAAGGACGGCGACAACTACAATATGATTCAAAGTCGTCTGCAATTCTCGTTCTAATTATTTAAGTAAGACATAAAAAAAGCGACCTAATGGTCGCTTTTTTTGTTGTACTGCAGTCAGTTTTCATTTAGCGCTTTTGCCACCAATCTTGTAGTGAATGGCAAAATCTATTCTGTAAGTCCGCCAATCGAATTTGCAAATTTCCATTTTTTCAGGTTCGCAATCGTCGCAGTCGTAATTGCAGCTGTAAATAGTGCCCTTGTGCGACATGTCGCTTGTCACTCCGCCGTAAAAGTCGGTTGAGAATGCAAAGTAGTCGTTGAGGTCGAATCGGATGCCTGTTGTAAGTCCTACCGACTGAAGGTCGTCCACATTGTCTTCCAGAGCCATGCGGTAACTGTATTCAACGCCTACTGAAGGAGTGAACTTGCCAATCCTGTATCCAATCTTCAGCGGGACAGCCAGCATGCAGTAGTCGGTTCCCGATTCTTCACTGCCGACGTATTTGGTTCCGCCGATGCCGTTTTTTTCATTCCATAGGATTTTGTAGCCATCGTCACCGTTTTCGTCGCAGACATCGCAGTCGGGATAGTTGCATTTTAGGTGAGTGCGATAACTGCTGTTGCCGAACATATAGTGAAAGTTGGCGGCCAGGTTTAAGTTCAGTTTGCTCTTGAACGTAGTGTTCAGTCCTACGCCCAAATGGTCGGTCATTGATGCCGAAGGATTCCATACCAGGTGTTCTTCAACTACCAATGGGGTGCACACTGCCGACCACACGCCAGCGCCAAGGTTGACTTCAACATTTGTCTGAGCCATTGTTGCGCCTTGCGCAAGTGCCAGACCAATCAAAAGGGAAAATGCTTTTTTCATTATCATATGTTTTTTGTTCGTTTGACATATTGATGTGCATTTTTCCAAAAGGTTGCACTAAGTGCAGAAAAAAATTTTCAATGGCTATTTCTTGCCTAGTTTGATGTGCGTGTAAATTTCTATTCGGTGGGAGTGCCAGTTGGCGTCATAGTCTTTCACTTTGACAAGTTGGAGTTCGCCGTCATTATTTTTTTCTTGTCGGTAAAGCGTGGCTTTGTGCTTCATGTCTTTGGTTATGCCGTAACTGTAGTTTAGTGAGAAAGCGACACGGTGGTTGAGGTCGAACCTGAAGCCAGTTGTGGCACCAATATGGTGTACGGGAAGCAAGTCTTTGACATCGCCGTCTTGGTAGGTGAATGCCTTGCTGTGGCTGATTCTGTAGTTGTATTCGGCACCTATGTATGATGTGAACTTGCCTATTTTGTAGCCAATTCTGAATGGAATGGAGATAAGGCTGTAGCAACTTTCCGACTCTTTTATGCCGACAGTGTCGGTGCCAGTCTTGCTGTCGCCGTCAAAATACATCTTGTAGCCAAATGATGTGCTGTCGTCGTCAATGTCGCAGTAATCGCAGTCGGGGTAGTCGCATGGCAGGAAGGTCTTGAAGTTTGGGTTTTTGCCAAGTTCAATGTAGTTTGCGCCAAGGCTCAGGTTGACGTGTCTCGATAAGTTTACGGTCAGCAATGTGCCGATACTTGCGGTCCAACTGCCACCAGGATTCCAGACCATATGTTTTTTTGCAAACAAAGGCTCGCAGTGCGTTGTCCACGCTCCACCGCCAACGTTGAAGTCGAGCGTGAGTATTCTCTTCTTTTCGTTGATTGTGGCAGGATTTTCTGCAATATGTGTTTCAGGATCGACGGGCGCAGGCACCATTTTTATCACCGTATCCGTTTTTGATTCTTGTATGACAATGGTGTCGTGTATCGTGTTCGTCTCAGTTTTTTGCGGAACGACAGTGTCGTGAACAGTGTTTTCTTGAATATCATTTATTTCATATACAGTGTCATATATGATTTCCTCTTCATATATATATACGGTGTCTTGGGCATTTGCCACTATAATGTTGATGAGCAGTGAAAATAGAAGTAGAGTCTTTTTCATAAAAAGATTTTATTGTGCAGAGTCTTTGACTACAACCACGCGTTTGCGTATCAGTTTCTTACGTTTGACGACAACTTTTTCGCTTTTTGAAGACACAGTGTCGTTTGCCGATGCCACAGTGTCGTTTTCGTGAGCAAGAGTGTCGGTTGGCTCAGGAGCCACAAATGGCAATGTGTCCACCACTTTTGCATTTGCGGTGTCAGTGGCGACGGGTATTTGTGTCGTGTCTATAATTAAGAGTGAATCAGTGTTCTCGATACTATCAGTTGCTGTCGCGATGCTGTCCACCACCACAATGTGCTCTTTCTGGACAGGCTGTGCTGGTTCGCCGGCATTGTTGACGGCCACTCCTACGCCTATTCCGCCAGCCACCACTGCAGTAGATGCAATGCCAGTGGCAATGGTTGCTGTTGAGCCGACAGTGACGTGTCCAGTTGCGCAGGCAAAGTTTATTGCGTGGCTTGTCGCTGTGGCTGATGACAATCCGAAGTTGCTGAAACTGTGGCTGTACAGCGCGTCGATATTGCCTTTGCCGAATGGCAGGAACAACAGCATCCAGGCGCTCTTGCGCTCTTTCTTTCGGGCTTCTTCGGTCAATATTTCCTGAAGTTTTTTGCGTGCGCGTGCCAAATGCGATTTCGATGTGTTTTCGCTAATGTTCAACTCTTCGGCAATTTGGGCGTGCGTAAAGCCGTCAATTACGTACATATTGAAAACAAGTCGGTGATGTTCAGGAAGTTTGTTGACGGCGTCAAGTAACTCTTCTTGAGAGAAATCAACCTGCGCAATTATGTTCAGATTGTTGTCGTTATCCATATCGTCATCGGTTAAAACGTTCTCGTAAAGTTGTGTTGCACTTTGCTTTCGCAAAAATTGAAGAGCGGTGTTGGCTGTTATTCGGCGAAGCCACGCATCGAATTGGCCAGTACCGCGGAATGTGTCCGATTTTTCCATTGCGGACATAAAGGCATCGTGCGCCAAATCTTCAGCCAGTTGGCGGTCGGCTACATAGCGGTAGCATACGCCAGTCATCTTGTCGATGTTGCGGTTGTAGGCCTTTGTCCAAAAATCAGTTGTAAAATCCATAAAACGCGTTTTAATCCTATGACGTTTATTTGCTAAATGGTTGCAGTTGTAAGTGAATTTTATTTTTCGCTAATGTATTTTTTTTCGTTTTATTTTGAATGTGGCGACAGTTTGATTCGGCTTGAAATCCGAGCGGTTCTTATTTCGGCCCAGTCGTCGGTGTCAAATTCCACCGATACAAGTTCCGATGTGCCAAACCACCCGAAGTTGCCTGTCCCTGTCAGCAGGCTTGTGAGTTCCGATACCAATGGATTGTGCGCCACAATCAGCAGATGGTCTATATTATTGTCGCACAGCACAATCTCGTCAATCACACAATCCACGTCTTCCTTGTACAGCATTTGCTTGATGTCGAAATCGACGTTCAGCCCCAGCCTATCGGACACAATTTGAGCCGTCTGCTGGGCGCGAGTTGCGGTGCTTGTCCAGACAGCATCTGGAATCAGATTGGCATTCAGCATCTTACTTGCCACAAATTCAGTTTGGGTGGCACCATCGGGCAGTATCTCACGGTCGATGTCCAAAGTCTGGAACCCGCCATTGCCTGCCAGCGCGTGGCGCATTATTGATAGTGTCTTGCTCATCTTGTTGATGTTTTGCGGTGCAAAGTTAGTTATTGGATTTGATGTAATGTAAAACGTGCCGACATTTGTGATATTTTTATGGAGTTAAATACTTCTTGTTATGCCGAAATTCATAGGTGCTCACGTCAGCACACAGGGTGGTGTGGAAAACGCACCGATAAACGCTAGCGCAATCGGCGCCGACGCGTTTGCGCTGTTTACCAAAAATCAGCGACAATGGATGTCCAAGCCGTTGGAACAGAGTAGTATAGATTCGTTTAAGGAAAACTGTGCGAAATACGGCTTCACGCCAGCGCAGATTCTGCCTCACGATAGTTACCTTATCAACCTTGGCAATCCAGACGCCGAAGGGTTGCGCAAATCGCGCGAGTCGTTCATTGACGAGATGTTCCGTTGTGCCCAGTTGGGCCTCGACCGACTGAATTTTCATCCAGGCAGTCACTTGAAAATGATTTCTGAAGACGAATGTCTGGCCCTCATTTCAGAAAGTTTGAATATCGCACTCGAAAAGACTGGCGGTGTGACTGCAGTGATTGAAAATACTGCGGGACAAGGTTCGAATCTGGGTTTTACGTTTGAACAGATTGCACAGATTATCAGTAAGGTGGATGACAAGACGCGTGTCGGCGTATGCATCGATACCTGCCACGCCTACGCTTCGGGGTACGACATCAAGACAGCCGACGGATTTGAACGCACTTGGAAAAAATTCGATGAAGTGATAGGGTTCAAATATTTGCGCGGAATGCACATCAACGACACAATGAAAGGGCACGGAAGCCGTGTCGACCGTCACCATTCCATAGGCGCAGGTTTTCTTGGCGATGGCGCTTTCAAGATGATAATGTCCGATCCCCGTTTCGACAATATTCCGCTCATACTTGAGACTCCCGATGAGAGCCTCTGGCCCGATGAAATTCAGAAACTGCGTAGTTGGATGTGATTTATGAACCAGCAACTCATTGAGCAGTTCGAGGCTGAGCGTTCGCGTGCCAACATTGACGTGGTGGCAAATTGGGCGGGGACAGATGCGCGCCGAATTTCCGATTTGTTCCAGATTGCGCTCGGCAATTTTGGGAAAGTGTCGGAGTCGGCTATGTGGGCGTTGGTTGTGGTGGCAGATGAGAATGACGGCATCCTTGACAAGTACGCATCGCAGATAGTGCATTCTCTCGACATCTTGCCGACAAGCGGAATGCGCCGAATGGCGTGTCGCATTCTTATGGTCAGTCACGTGTCCGCCGAACTCGACGGTTATCTCATCGATTCCTGTTTCCGTATGCTCGAAAAGCCTGACGAACCGATAGGAGTGAAGGCCAACTGTCTGTCACTCATTGCATCGCGTCTGCAAAAATATCCCGAATTGAAAGCGGAACTTGATTTGGCTATCGATGACATAATGGAAAAGTCTGCGACAACGGGTTTCAAGTCGCGGGTCCGAAATCTGAAATTATCCGACAGGCAAGGCTAATTTTCCTTTGCTGGCGCAGGTTCTTCGTCGGTCTTTCTGCCCGAATAATAGACATCCATTGCCACAAGCAGTGCAGTGAATCCCCAGAAAGGAACCGATGCCTTGTCGGTATCCAGAAAATCGTTCAGCACTCCGTGAAAATAGTAGGTGAACAGGCCGATAATCACCGAGAGTCCTATTGTGGCCAGCATCTTGTTGTCAGTTCTGCGTATGGCGCGGAATCCAGTTATGATTGTGGCAATCATTACTGCAATAAGTGTGATTGGCCCAAGAATGCCTTCTTCGGCCAGCGGGCCTAGGTATTCGCTATGGGCGTTGCCTAAATCGCCTTCATTAGTGCTTATTATTGTCCGTTCTTGCGCAACCTGAAATGGAGCGTAGTAGAACATATAAGTGCCAGGTCCCCAGCCAAACAGCGGACGCTCGTCAAACATTCGCAATGCGCAGTTCCATCGGTTTATGCGTTCAAGGTTCGATGCATCTGTCGATACGTTGCTTATAGACTGTACGTGCTTGGCAATGTCGGTAGTCGACGAGTCCTGGTCGTTCGATTTCATGTCGCGCATCAAAGTGTCGCCGAATGTCATAAAACCTATGCCAAGTATGGCAATTCCAGCCACAATCACCGACAGTTTTATCCGCAGTTTGTAGCAACACCAGATGCCGAATGCGCCGATAAGGCTAAGCCATGCTGCACGTGAATAAGAAAATATGATGCCTGCAAACAAAAGAACTGTCATCCCAATGTAAAGTGCTCTTTTGCGCGGTTCCATAAGTTTGTTGAACGCCAAGGCGACAATAGGCGGAATGTAGAATGCCAATAGTGCGCCGTATGAAGTATGGTCTTTGTAGAACGGGTTTGCCGACCAGTGGGCAATTTTTTGGTCGAAAATGCCGTATTTTGCATGACGTACAAGTGCATATATCACTACAATGCCAAGTGCAATGGCATAAAGGGTGACGTAT
>CALCFP010000148.1 GCA_937900725.1 uncultured Bacteroidota bacterium
GGCATACGTCAGCGCGGTCGACCGCAAGCTGCGCCCTCATAACCGAAAATTTTTCCACCCGCTCCCCGACCCTGCTTTTCCGGCGTATGCCGGCCGTGTCGATAAACCGGTAGGTTATGCCGTCAATGTTTATCGTGTCCTCAATGGCGTCGCGGGTGGTGCCGGCAATGTCGCTGACAATTGCGCGGTCTTCCTTCAGTATGGCGTTGAGCAATGTCGATTTGCCAACGTTTGGCTCGCCAATGATAGCCACCGGCACGCCGTTCTTTATCGCATTTCCAAGACTGAATGAGTTGGTTAGCCGGTCAATTTCCCTTTCAATGCTTTTCAGAAGATTGTCAAGTTGTGAGCGGTCGGCAAACTCGACGTCCTCCTCGCTGAAGTCAAGTTCAAGTTCAACCAGCGATATGGTTTTCAGCAGTTCGTCGCGCAAGTGTTGCAGTTCGCCCGATATTCCGCCACGCATCTGGTTGAGTGCCACGCGGTGCGATGCCTTGCCTGTTGATGCAATGAGGTCGGCTACGGCTTCGGCTTGGGCAAGGTCCATCTTGCCGTTCATGAAAGCCCTTTGGGTGAATTCGCCAGGACCTGCCATTCGAGCCCCGTTCTCTATCAATGTTTGCAGAATCTGTTGCTGAATATATGAAGATCCGTGGCAACCTATCTCGACAATGTCTTCGCCCGTAAACGAATGTGGGGCGCGGAATACGGTCAGCAGGACCTCGTCAATCGGTTCTTGCGAGTTGTGTATTGTGCCAAACGTTGCAGTGTGCGACGGCTGTTTGCTGATGTCAAAGTCTTTTCGCTTTGCAGAAAATACCCGTCCTGCGATTTCGGTCGATTTCGGTCCACTTAACCTGACCAAGGCAATGGCGCCATTGCCGGGGGCTGTCGATATTGCGCAAATGGTGTCTGAAAAATCCATCGATGTTAGTTTTCTGCAAAAGTAATAGAAGAGAGCAATGATTGAAAGAAAGTTGTTGAGTGAAAATTTTCAATCGGGGAATTTTAAAATAAAGGACCCCTAAATAAAAAGTTTATATTTGAAGTTTGTTTTATGGCAATGATATGATTGAAAAATTACCATTTATTAAGGATACTGCATCAGGCAATTTCTTTTTGCTGGCAGGTCCATGCGTTGTTGAGGGTGAGGAAATGCTTTACCAGACAGCCACAACAATAAAGCAGATAACCGAGAAACTCCATATTCCATTTGTATTCAAGGCTTCGTACAGGAAAGCGAACCGCAGTCGGTTGGACAGTTTTACCGGTATAGGCGATGTTGAGGCTCTCGAAATGCTGGCTCGTGTGCGCGCCGATTTGCAGGTGCCGGTAGTCACCGATATCCATAGCGCCGAAGAAGCCGAAATGGCTGCCAAGTATGTCGATATTCTGCAAATTCCGGCATTTCTTTGCCGTCAGACCGATTTGTTGGTGGCCGCTGCAAAAACAGGCAAGATCATTAACATCAAGAAAGGACAATTCCTTTCGGGCGAAGCCATGGGCTTTGCCGTCGACAAAGTGAGGCAATCGGGCAACGGAAAAGTCATGTTAACTGAGAGAGGTTCTATGTTCGGCTATCAGGATTTGGTAGTTGACTACCGCAACATAGCCGCCATGCAGCAATTCGGCACGCCCGTCATTCTCGATGTGACCCACTCGCTGCAACAGCCCAACCAGACCAGCGGCGTGACAGGTGGCAAGCCCGAACTCATCGGTCTCATCGCCAAGGCTGGCATAGCCGCCGGTGCCGATGGCATCTTCATGGAAACACACCCCGAGCCTTCAAAAGCCAAGTCGGATGGCGCCAATATGCTTCGCTTAGATTTGGTGGAAACGCTTTTGAGGCAGTTGGTTAGGATTAAGGAAGCAATTGAATAGTTTTTTTCTGAAAAATTAGCAATAGCAAAGGATTATAATCCATTCAAATCAATTTCAATTTCATACTCCTTGCATTTGCTACAATAATCAATATAGGATAACGGACCTATCACATATCCATTTCTTTTATCAATAATCCAATAATATTCTGAATTTGGGCTATTTGGATATAAGATGTCGTTTGAATCATAATAGATTTGTTCTAACGG
>CALCFP010000149.1 GCA_937900725.1 uncultured Bacteroidota bacterium
ATAATCATAAAATGATAATCATAAAATGATAATGAATAGTGGTGCTTGTCTAAGTATTAGATAATCATCTTTTTTGTATGTATTGACTGCGTGTCTCTCTTCGTATTCAGCCTTTACATATTCGCAGAAAGCGCCCAATGATGTGTTCATATAAGGAGTAGGCCACAAAAACTTTCCTTATTTCCTAACCAATGGCCAAATCAGTTTTTCGAGCCCGTTGACTTTTATTTCGTACATAATGCGCAATTGCTGTCCCAACTTCCCGTCGGGAAAGCCTTTTTGCTCGTACCAAACCAAATACGGCTCGGGCAATTGCACCAATAATTGTCCTTTATATTTGCCGAACGGCATACGCGTGTTGGCTATTTCTATCAGTTCGTGCTGGCTGGGTTGACAGGGTTGCATAGAGTCAAACGTTAATTAATAATTCCTTTTCAGCCATAGGGCGAAGAAGAAGTCATACACCCTATAAATGCCGTTTTCGTTGTATATGATATCCTTTTCCATAAGCCCCTTAATGGCAGACTGAACGGAACTGGCTGAATTGAGACTGTACTTTTTGACAAATGCGCCCGAAGTCACTTTTGGCGCGTTTCCCTCTTTGGCAATGGCCAACAATACGGGCTTTTGCTTGATGCCAATCAATGACATAAGTTCGGAATATGTGAGTGACTGGGCATTGACAACATTGTCTATGGCAACATCGAAATTGTCGGCATTGCAAACTGCCCCAACTGGTGTCAGTGCAAAAAGTTCATTCATAAGCACCTGCATATACCAAGTGCAGCCATTCGTCATTCTGTACACCTGCTGGACAACATCGCAGGAGATTGTCTTTCCATACATTTCGAATTGTTTTTGGGCAAAAGAGCAATAAGTGTCCATTGGTATTGCCTCAAGCCCCACGACTATGGCGCTTTGATAGAACGGCTTTGATGCAGAAGCAAACATTTGCGACATAATATGCCGTTTACTGCCTGCAAAAATGAACTGGCAGTTTTTGCAATGCTGAATATGCGTGCGCAAAATGGCTTCCACGTTTTTTTGAGCATATGTGGTTATCTGCTGAAACTCGTCAATTGCCACTATGCACGGCTTGTCTGCCGATTCCATATATTCAAATATCTCATTGAGAGTGGCATCCGTCGATTCTACATTACCAATGCTGAAATCGAGTGTGGGTTCCCCGCTGACAGCATCGATTTTGAACCCCACGCGCATTGACTTGACCACGCTGAAAAAACGTTCAAGTACACTGCTTTTCTTCTCTATTTGATTGAACACTGCCTTGCCAAGCAGATATACAAACTCATCAAAGGAAGATGTGGAATAAATGTCGATAAAAAACGTGTAGTATCCATTGCGAACATCATCCTGGGCGAAAAAGTGCTCTATCAGGCCTGTTTTGCCAAGACGACGTGGCGAAATAAGGGCAACATTTCGCCCGTTGGCAATGTTATGTTTCAACATTTCCGTTTCTTTCGTCCTGTCGCAGAAATATTCGTTTGAGACGTATTTTCCTGTAATGAATGGATTTGTAACTTTTATCATCACATTTGTCTTCTAAGATTATTACTGCAATAATAATAAATTTTATTATCGACTCAATTATTATCTGAATAATAATTATTGCAATGATAAGAATTTTGCCATTGTAATGCTGGTTTCAATGCTACAAATGTGGTTCTGTGTGATTGACTGATATATACGGCTAGCAAATGTCCAAAATCGATTCAAATTTTGTATCAACACAAAAGAAACGTATTTTTGCATTCAATTACAATCTGTACAATGAAACTTATTGCTGAACATTTGGTGAAACGCTACGGAAGCCGTACAGTGGTGAAAGACGTGTCGTTTCAGGCTGAGAAGGGCGAGATAGTCGGCTTGCTGGGACCAAACGGCGCAGGCAAGACCACATCGTTCTATATGATAGTGGGGCTGATAACTCCCAACGGCGGTAACATATACATTGATGACATAAATGTTACTAAAGAGCCTATCTACAAGCGCGCCAAACTGGGCATCGGCTATCTGGCGCAGGAAGCGTCAGTGTTCCGCAAGTTGAGCGTTGAAGACAACATAATGTCGATTCTGGAAATGACCGACTTGACCAAGGAACAGCAAAAGGAGAAACTCGAGTCGTTGCTGACAGAGTTCAGCCTTCACCATATCCGCAAGAGCCTTGGCATACAGTTGTCAGGTGGCGAGCGCCGTCGTACTGAAATTGCGCGTGCATTGGCCATCGACCCGCACTTCATACTGCTCGACGAACCATTTGCAGGTGTCGATCCTATAGCGGTGGAAGATATTCAGCGCATCGTGCGACAACTGAAACAGCGTGGCATCGGTGTTATTATTACCGACCACAACGTGCAGGAAACGCTCTGCATTACCGACCGCACATATCTTCTGTACGACGGACGAATAATGAAGGAAGGCTCGGCTCGCGAACTTGCTGACGACGAAGAGGTCAGACGTGTCTATCTGGGGCAGAATTTCGTATTGCGCGAGGAGACAAAATCTATCAGCACACAAGAATAGACGGACATTTCCGCGATTGCCAAATGAAGTTATCTGTAACGCTTAGATTTTACTTTTCCATATTGACTTTCTTGCTCTTGTGCACTACTGTGGCTGATGCACAGGTTACCCGCATACGCGGAGTCGTAACCGACGGTGAGACTGGTGAACCATTGCCGTTTGTCAACGTGTGTGTGCCTGGCACGACCATAGGCACCATAACTGGTGTCAACGGCGACTTTTTCCTTGAAACACGTACGCATATTGATTCGGTTTTTGTTTCTTATCTTGGGTACAAGACTCAGAGTCAGATTGTTAAAAATGGCACATATCAGGAGTTTGACATCAGGCTTGATCCTGACAATGTGGTGATTGACGAAGTGGTTGTCCGCCCTGGCGAGAATCCCGCTTTCCGCATCCTGCGAAAGATAAACGACAACAAGAAACGCAACGACCCAATGCGCCAACAGCAGTACACTTATGAGGTGTACAATAAAATGGAGTTGGATATCAATAATATAAGCGAGGAATACAAACAGCAGAAGGTTTTCAAGCATTTCCAATTCATTTTCGACTACATCGACACGTCGGCCATAACTGGCAAGACTTTCCTGCCTGTGTTCATAACCGAATCAATGTCGGACTACTATTTTCAGAAAAATCCGAAGCGTCAGAAAGAGGTGATAAAGGCAAACCGCATTTCGGGTATGGAAGACGATATGATGTCGGAATTTACGGGCAAAATGTACCTCGATTTCAATTTGTACGACAACTTCGTGCCTATTCTCGGCCACGATATGGTGAGCCCTATTGCTGGCATCGGTCAGGCTTATTACAAATACTATCTGCTCGACAGCGCCTATCAGATATCGTTCAAGCCTAAGCGCAAGCAGGAACCAACTTTTACGGGTTATTTCTGGGTTCACGATACCACGTTTGCCATAGAGAGTTACAGGATTCGCATTGCCGACGGCGTTAACATAAATTTTATCTCTGATTTTGTTGCAGAACAGTCGTTTACGTATGTCGATGATTCTGTCTGGTTCCCTAAAAAGCAGGAACTGTTTATAGATTTTGCCGTAACCAACAAGGAATATGGATTCTTCGGACGGAAGACCACTTCATATGACAACATCAATCTGCATCCCGACATTGACGGAGTGTTCTCGTCCTCAATGCCTATTGAGACAGTCTTGCTCGACGATGCTATGCAAAAGAATGCCGAAGACTGGAATGAGTTGCGACACGAGGAACTGAGCAAGCGCGAACAGGATATCTATAAAATGGTCGATTCGGTAAAAGAGGTGCCATTGTTCAATAATCTTGTGAAGATTATCAATACGCTGATAACTGGTTATTGGGTGAAAGACCTGGTGGAGATAGGCCCGTATTACACTCTTTACAGTTTCAATCCTATTGAGGGTAGCCGTTTTAAGATAAGTCTGCGGACAAGCAACGATTTCAGCACAAAGTATATGCTGTACGGACATCTGGCTTACGGCACTCGCGACCGAAAACTGAAGTACGGATTCGGCATTACCGATATGTTCGGAACTGCTCCGCGACGGTGCGCCAATGTTTACTTCTTTCACGATAACGAACAACTCGGGCTTACCGATAACGCCTTCCTGACCGACAACATCCTGTCGTCATTGTTCGCCCGCGAACAGAACGACAAACTCACCATTGTTAATGAAGGCGGTGCATACTATGACCACGAGTGGTTTCTCGGATTCTCGACAAAGGTCAAGGTGCGTCACAAGCAGATATTCGCATCGGAAACTGTGCCGTTTAAAATGTTCGATTTGAACACAAGCGATACTGTCGATGTCAGCAAGATAAAAACTACCGAAC
Source organism: uncultured Bacteroidota bacterium (assembly GCA_937900725.1). Lineage (GTDB taxonomy): Bacteria > Bacteroidota > Bacteroidia > Bacteroidales > SZUA-534 > RUG13583. The sequence continues at coordinate 4,378 of CALCFP010000149.1, forward strand.
TGTCGGTGAATTTCCGTTTTGCCTACAACGAGAAGTTTATAATGGGAAAGTTTGAAAGGCGCAGTCTGGGCACTAAATATCCAATACTGACTCTCGGACTTACGGTCGGACTTCCCGACATACTTGGCAGTCAGTACGAATACTACAAACTCCATTTCAGCATCGACCATACAGTGCCGATAAATCCTATAGGCGACTTCCGTTACATAATTGATGCGGGCAAAACGTTCGGCAAGGCGCCGTTCCCGTTTCAGCAACTGCACGAGGGCAATCAGACTTACGCCTACGACGAGTACGCTTTCAACCTGATGAACTATTACGAATTTGTCAGCAATGAATATCTGACCTTTATGTTTGAACATCATTTCAAGGGATTTTTCCTTGACCATATTCCGTTGTTCCGCAGGCTGAAATGGCGCGAAGTGGCCACTAGCAAAATCTTGTTCGGCGATTTTACGCAACGTACAAGTCAGGACCTGTTCTTCCCGACAAGCCTGAATGTGCTCAACAAGCCGTACGCAGAAGCAGGTGTCGGCATTGAGAATATTTTCAAGTTTTTCCGTGTCGACGCCATTTGGCGTTTGACATATCTCGACCACGAAGATGTGCTCCCGTTTGGCATTTTGGCAAAGATGCAGTTGCAGTTCTAAATTCTTGGCTGAAGCCAACGGCTAGCGGAAAATCTCATATGTCGATTTTCCACAAATTGCCCAATGTCTCAATCTACGTCATTCGGTACTAATTACATACAAATCATAAATAAATATCCGTTGCCATTTTCAACACTTTGTTCTACTTTCGCATCGTTTAAATTAATAAAGAAATATGTACCGTACTCATACTTGTGGCGAGTTAAACGCCTCAAACATAGGCCAGACCGTTACGCTTAGCGGTTGGGTCCAGAAAACACGCGAATTGGGCGGAATGGCTTTCGTCG
>CALCFP010000150.1 GCA_937900725.1 uncultured Bacteroidota bacterium
TTTCACGATTTGTTTTGCAAATGAATGACGAAGCCCTATATTTGCACCGCTTTTGAGAGAGAGCAACGGGGCATAGCACAGTCCGGTTAGTGTGCCTGCTTTGGGAGCAGGAGGTCGCAGGTTCGAATCCTGCTACCCCGACTAACAAAAACAAAAAGCCTGTCAGATTCTGACGGGCTTTTTTTGTTGTTGCTATAAATAGCAAGTTCGGATTATTTTATTTGGCTTGCAATCATTAAAGTCTTTTGAGCCCATTCATATTCATTGATTAGATATGTGTATCTATTTGAATCACAAAATTCTGATTTGATTGCAGAATTCAGGTCGTTTATGTAGCCGTTTAGGGTTTCAATGGTATTTTGCACTTTGTTCATTCTTAATAGCAGGATGATTTCTGTTTTTCTGTTATCAATATTGGGGTTTAGTTCATTGGCTTTTAAAATAGCATCATACGCTTCTTTGTTGTTTTTTTCATCGTCGTAAAGCTTGATAAGGCATTGTGCTTTAAGATTGTAGTCGTCAGCAGAGCCTACGCCGTTGCTGATGTTAAGCGATACGTATTTTAAGGCTTGAGAGAATCTTCCGTTTAAGTATTTCAATGTCGCTGTGCTTGTTATTGCGGATGATACTTTTATTTCAAAGTTTTTGTCTGTTCTTTTATATGGTGTCCCGCAGTATTCAATTCTTTCTGATAAGGTAGTATGGCTTTTTGAAATGTATGCAGATTCCGACCAGTTGAACTCTTCTGTCTTTTGTTTTTCTATGTTGCTTAATAATGTAGCAAGTGCGTTTGTGTCATAGTTGAGAAGTTTTAATGCGTATATTGCAGATAAGTCGGCTTCTTTCTCTTGCTCTTTGTCATAATTGATTCCAATTCGTTCAATAATGTCAGACGTAATTGCAGTCGATATTATGGCGGTATTTAAAGTTAACGAACCGTACGTGTTAACCCCTTGGCTTGCTGCGTATGTTTCGGTTGCCGCTGCCATAATTGTGGCGAATCCCGCCCAAAATTCTGCTCTGCTTTTTCTTAATTCGCTTTTCTGGATATTGATGAGAGAATGATTTGACACGAAATGCGCCATTTCGTGTGATATGGCGGCAATAAGTTCGTCTTCAGTGTGCATAGCGGCTAACATTCCAACATTTATTGAAAGAATTCCGTTGTTTGTTATGCTTATGTTTGTTGTCTCGTCCTTAATAAAGACAACTTTAATGCCATAGGGGAACCCGTCGGGACGTTGCTTGGGCGATATTTTTGAAACTAATCCGTACACGTACGATTCCAAATACGGGTCATCAAGAAGTAATCCGTAATCTTCGAGTTTCGAATTGTAGTTATAGGCATCGTATTCCATATCACTTCTCGCTTCATAAATGTTGTAAAATCTTGACAGTCGAGGAAGTGACATTATGTTTTGTATTTGCCAATATTCTTCAAGCGAGTTTGTGGTCGGTAGTAATTTGATATCGTTTGGCAGCATTTTGCAGTCTAATTCTACTTTCTTCCCATTTTGTTCACCATATATATAGTATGATGATTCACTTGTGAATGGAGATTTGTGCTTTTGGTTCGTGTTGGGAACGTAGCTTACTTTTGAAATGTGGATTGGACCTTTTGAAATGCTGCCTGCGGCAATGGAACCTTTTTCTGAAATAGCATCAATATTGAGTTCTACTTGCGAATAAGACGTTATCGATGTTAGGATAAGGAATAATGCGGAAAAAGTCTTTTTCATTTTTTTTTTTGTTTTTCTATGTTAAATAGACAAATATATAATATATATACTAATGTTTGTTCCATTGTGTTAGTGACAAAAAAAACGATGCAGTCTGCATCGTTTTTTGTCTTGTATGTTTCTTGCTTGTTACAACAAATCGCTAGCCAATTCGGCAAGTGCGCTTCGTTCGCCTTTGACAAGATTCATATGAGCGAACAGGTTTTGGCCTTTCATCTTGTCAGTAAGGTAACTCAATCCGTTTGACGATGAGTCTAGGTAAGGCGAGTCGATTTGCTGAACATCGCCTGTGAACACTATTTTTACATTTTCGCCAGCACGTGTTACAATTGTCTTCACCTCGTGAGGAGTCAGGTTTTGCGCCTCGTCTATTATGAAGTAGCACTTGCCTAGACTCCTGCCCCTTATGTAGGCGAGAGGCTCTATTAGTAGTTTTTCCT
>CALCFP010000151.1 GCA_937900725.1 uncultured Bacteroidota bacterium
AATAAAAAAACAATATTCGGAGCATTTTTAATGCTTGCCTTGCTCATAATGCCATTTTATCCTGTTTGGAGCGAGGTGGCAGTCGCTTTGCTATTTGTTGTCGGCGTATGCCTGAAAAGTCAAGACGCAAAAATTGATTTTCACAATCCAGTCGCCATATTGTCGGGATTGATATTGATGCTTTTTGCTGTGTCTGCTATCAGTCTGACAACCAGTTCTGATTTTTTTGTTGGCCTGAAAAATCTTCATACATACATACCGTTCGCTGTTTTGCCGATACTCTATTTTTTGTATGATAAATACTTGACAAATAATAGTTTAAAATTATTAAAGGCGGTTTTGGCAGGCGTATTGTTGGCATCTGCCGTGTGCTTGATTTTGGCGGTTGTCCGTTCATTCTATTTGGTAAACGGACATTTGGTTTTCAATCCGTACATAAGTTACCGTAATCAGTTTGTTTATACATATCTATCTGTATTTCAATATACAAACATATTCGCGATGATGTCGGTATTTGTTGTTGCAGTGTTGATTTGGGTATTGATGTATGGCAATGAAGTTAAACACAAGTGGCTGATATACTCGTCGATAGGCTTGTGCCTGCTTATGGTTTTCCTATTGTCGTCACGAACTAATGTCTATGCATTGTTTGCCGTTCTCTATTTTTCGGTGTTTGTATTCTATTTTAGGTTTAAAAAATTGATTCATAGTATATTGCTTTTTGTTGCCGTTACGGGTTTGTTTTGGGTTTTCCAGACGTGCAACTACCGTGTGATGAACCTCTCGCAAAAAGTTGCGAGCTACATAACCGAGGAGGATATACAAATGGAAAACGGCTATGTCATAAAGCATCCCGAAAAAGTTGAAGATGTCAATATTAGGTTCCAGATGTGGGAGACAGGTCTCAAGATTGTTCGGAACAATTGGATGACAGGCTGTGGAATAGGCGATTATAAGTCGTTGTTGCGCTCCCGTTATCAGTCCGACGGCCTGACCGAAGCCTACGAAAAATGTTACGACCAGCATAATCAGTACATTGAGACAATAGGCACATTAGGAATATTAGGCTTTGCAATTTTGCTCTCCATTATGGCTTATGCACTTTATTTATCATGGAAATCACGCAATTATCTTTTGTTTTGTTGCCTGATGATATTGGCATTGAATATGCTTTTGGAATCGATGTTCAACCGTTACAGCGGAAGCCTTTTCTTTGTCGTTTCGCTTATGCTGTCGGCAATGGCAGGGCAAAAAGTTGAGGCGAAGGACTGATTTGTATCCTTGTTATTATTCTGAATTAGGATGGATAATAAGTTGCTCTTTGAAAATCAGATAAATAGGTTTGATTTTCATTCGTTTGCAAATTGATGAATGGCAACCAAATCAAATAAACTTGCATCGATGCCATTTTTCATTGCCTTGAATTATCTTTGCACGAATTTTCCCGACAATGTGGTTGTCGCTTGTCGGTTATTTTCAAATGCTTGAGAAATAATAATTTGAGGTTGAATTTAAGGTGCATTTACATAAATCACCATTAATATAAAGCAGATGGGCAGTCAGTATATCGAAATAAAAGGGGCCAGGGTGAACAATCTTAAGAATATCGACCTTAAGATTGAACGTAACAAACTGATTGTCATTACAGGATTGTCAGGTAGTGGCAAGTCGTCATTGGCATTCGACACCCTTTACGCCGAAGGCCAGCGCCGTTATGTCGAGAGTTTGTCGGCTTATGCTCGTCAGTTCTTGGGCAGGATAAACAAGCCCGAAACCGACTACATCATCAATGAAGTGCATTCGCCGAAGATGTACGACAAGCCGAACGGCGACGTCGGTTCGGAATACAGCGGCGGCGCGTACAAGACCTTCCGATCCTTCGCGCTGTCAAGCCGTATTGAGAC
>CALCFP010000152.1 GCA_937900725.1 uncultured Bacteroidota bacterium
TGGAACAATGCCTGATCAAGACACTGCATTCTATGCCGTTTGGTTGATTAACAAGCACTTTGCCGTTTGGTGCGCTAATGATGGCACCAACGATACAATCAAGGTTGATACTCTTGATTTTGGCGCTGTTATTATAGCACCTTCTGAAAAACCGACTCGTGACAATTATGCATTCATGGGCTGGTCAGCCACAACAGACGGAACCATTATTTCAGACTTTGGCACAATGCCTGATCAAGACACTGCATTCTATGCCGTTTGGAATATCAACAAGCATGTTGCCAATTGGTACGCTAACGACGGCACCAACGATAAAGTAAATGTTGATACTCTTGATTTTGGCACTGTTATTATGGCACCTTCTGAAAAACCGACTCGTGAGAATTACAAATTCATAGGCTGGTCGGCAACTGCCGATGGCGACACAACATCTGTCTTTGGAACAATGCCTGACAAAGACACTGCATTCTACGCCGTTTGGGAGAACCTTATGTTTGATGCAGTCTGGTATGCCAACAACGGCACAGCCGAAATATTCTTCACCACGCACGCAAGCGTAAGCACCACACTAACAGCACCAGAAACTAGTCCGGTCCGCGACAACTATACATTCAAGGGCTGGTCGGCAACTGCTGACGGCGAAGTGACAACGGTCTTTGGTGAAATGCCGGCAGGTGGCACTCAGTTCTACGCTATATGGGAAGATGTAATGTACGATGCAGTTTGGTATGCCAACAATGGCACGGCCGAAGTGTTCTTCACTACACACGCAAGCGTAAGCAGCACATTGACGGCACCTGAAGCCAATCCAGTCCGCGACAACTATACATTCAAGGGATGGTCGTCAACCGCTGATGGCGAAGTGACAACATCCTTTGGCGTAATGCCGGCTGGTGGCACTCAGTTCTATGCCGTTTGGGAAGATGTGCTATATGACGCCGTTTGGTATGCCAACAACGGCACATCCGAAATATTCTTCACCACGCACGCAACCGTAAGCAGCACACTTACAGCACCAGAAGGAACTCCTGATCATGGTTCATATATCTTCAAAGGCTGGTCTTCAACTGCCGACGGTGAACCATTGACCGATTTTGGCGTGATGCCGGCAGGCGGCACATCATTCTACGCCGTTTGGGCGCCAGGCGAATTCACAGTCGTTTGGGACATGAACGATGGCAGTGGCAAGACATATTTGTCGCAGCCGGTTGTGCTTGGCGAAAAGATTGTTGCGCCAAACGACAACCCGTCTCGCAAATGCTATGAATTCAAGGGTTGGTCGGCAACTGCCGATGGCGATGTGACAACCGACTTCGGTGTCATGACTGCCGATGGAGCCATATTCTACGCAATATGGGCAGGCATTGTAGAATTTGAAGCACCAGAATCGTTCGAGACTTGTGAAAACGACAAATATGTTGAATTGACCAACGTCAGCGACTCTGTCAAATTTACTTGGAAGGTCAACGGAGTTGTTGATCCTTCACAGGTTGGCACAATATTCACATTGCCCGACAATGCGAAGTATTCAGGAACGATTGCAGTTACTGGTTCATACGGTGGCACCGAAGTGACTAAGGAAATCAAGTACATACGCAAGAAAGACATGATTACCACAATGTGGGACGATGTTGTTTCGGTCATCAATGCCGACAGCCTCTTCCAATCATACAAGTGGTATCACAACGACATTCTGATTGACACTACTGAATACTACAATGAGGTAGGAGGACTTACAGGCAAGTATTATTTAGTGGCAACCACATCCGGCGGAGAGGAAATCTGCTCTTGCGAGCGCGATTTCGGCAAAAAGCCGGAAGCCTCAATCTCAGTATATCCAAATCCTGCCGTTGAGCGTGTTCTCGTAAAGGGCAATGCACTTGAGGTTGGAAAGTCAATCTTTATTACTGACGAGAATGGCAAGGTTTGGTTGTCACGAGAAATCACCGACAACAACGTTGAAGAAATCAGCCTGTCGAATCTTCCTCAGGGTCTTTACATTGTGAAAATCGACAACAAGTCTATCTCATTCATCAAACTGTAACATTAGGCAAATATGAATAACAGATCTTTTATTGATAAAACTATGGGAAACGTCAAATTATCCAATTTGATTATAGCGTTGGTAATGTTCTTTTTGCCAATGACGGGATATGCACAGATCAAGGAGTATTTCATACCACGATACATTACTGGCGACCTTGGAGGCGGACTACAAACCATTCAATTCACACCACACGACGGCCAGCACAAGGTTGGAATGGGATTCCGTTTCAATGCAGGCTGTGTCTTTATGATTGATGACAATTGGGGCATTAACACTGGAGTAGGATTGTCTTCATATCGGTCGCGAGTGATTTACGACAGCACAATGGAAAGCAGTTATGCTCTTGATACGTTGGCACTGCCAGACAAAAACCTGGAATATGAATTCCGCACTTATTTCAGCGATTTTTCAGAGCGTCAGAACCTTTTGCAGTTGGAAGTGCCTATCACGGCATTCTGCCAATATCCAGTCATTAACGACAGGTTCGATATCATTGGAAAGGCTGGTTTCAAGTTGGGATTTCCATTAAGCACTAAATATTGTTTTATGGACGGAAATTATGAGACACGCGGTTATTATCCATACACTAAAGTGGAGTATCACGACATGCCAAATCACGATTTTGAAAAGATTCAGGCAGACAAAGAAAAAGGAAAATGCAAGGTTAATCCTGTCAACGTTTCCCTATTGCTGGAAGGCGGAATGAGCTACAAATTTACCAAGGCATTGCGAGCATTTGCGTCTGTCTATTTCAGTTATTGCTTGAGCAATCTGCATAAGGAAACAGTCGACCCGATTCTTTCTCCTGACAAGAAGTATAATGGAACATTGAGTTCAAGTCAGATCGATAGAGCAAGCCTTATGTCGGTTGGCCTGTCTGCTGGTGTTATTTGGGACTATAACATCTCAAAATACCGTTCTAAACGTAAATTCAGGTAGGATTCCATACATGATGATAAAAAGGCACATTCATTTGTGCCTTTTTTGTTAGATATTACCCCATTTTCAAAATTTTGGCATCATACTTTTGCTAAGTCCCGAAAGAATTTTCATACTTTTGTTTATTGGTTTAATAAGAAATGCTCGATTTAAGCAACTATATTACAGGTCTTTTGTTTATTCACGATTGCGTGATATTGCCCGGATTTGGAGGTTTTGTCGCCAATTATAGTGATGCTGTTTATGACGAATCAAGCAATACATTCTCGCCACCATCTAAAAAACTGCTGTTCAATAGCAATCTTTCATACAATGATGGTCTGTTAATCAATTATTTGTCGCGCCAAAACGGCATTAGTTACGAGCAGGCAGACCAACTTGTGAAACAGAGTGTTGAGGATGCTTGGATAAGGCTTGAAAAAGGTGAGACATTGAAGTTCGACGGCATAGGCACTTTCCGCTACAACGATGACGGCACACTGAATTTCAATCCTCAACTCACTGAAAACCTGTTGACAGATTCATATGGATTGTTCTCGTTCAGGTTTCCACCATTGAGTTATCAGTCAAAATCACAGTCAATTATTAACAACGATAATATCAGACGGATGCCAATCATTGAACCTAAAAACATATTGCGTTATGCGGCAATATTGGTGCCAGTTGCTGTTTTGATAGGATTAATTCCAGTGTTCAACCAGCATTTCAGCAATAGTGCGAGCGTAGCGCCAGTGCCTACCAATAGAAGTGTTTCCATCGAGGACTCATACAGTGCCAATATTCCATTATCATCTGTTGAGGACGCAATAGAATCTTCTACAGACAAACGTTCGGCATTGTTCTATAATGAGGCTGTTGCCAGAGAAAATGCAGTTGTCAGTCACCAAAAGTCGCAATCGGGTTCATTCTACATCATTGGCGGCAGTTATGCCGAAAAATCAAATGCCGATAAACTTGCCAAAACATTTGAAAAGGAGGGCTATGATTCAGAGGTGATTTGTACCGACAATTTGTATAGAGTATCGCTTGCCAGATTTGATGACAAGGTTAAGGCCTTACACGAACTACGCAGGATACGTGCCAATGAAAAATATGGCAATGCTTGGCTGTTCACAGTGGTCAAATAAGTCCCAACTCCCTTTAGGCGACCTTTATCGTAATCACAGGAATAGGTGAGTGGTTAACCAGTTTTTGTGGGTTTGATACTGAGAATTGTTGCCAACTGTTGTCAAGCCGTTCACTTGTTGCTGCTATCAGGTCGGCATCAATGCCAATTGCATAGTCGATCACCGATTTTGCCGTTTTCGCCTTTTTTGTCAGAAGGTAGTCTTTGCAATATTTGACTTTGTGTCTGTCAAGATATATTGTCACAGCTTTCATTGCGTCTTGCATTTTCTTTTCTGTGGCAAATTTGGAGTCTGTTCGTAAATCAACAAGAACCATTTCAGCGTTGAAACATCTGGCAATGTTTGCCACAATAGGTATTTTGAGTCTTGTGCGTTCGGTGTTGTCAATTGGGACCACAATCCGGTGTGGCGTTTTGGGCACAAAACTATATTTTATTGTGACAACTGGACAAGTGGCATGGCTGACAATTCTAAAAGCATTGCTACCTTCCCATTGCTCCTTGAATCCAGATACGCCGTTGGTCCCGCTTATTATCATAAGCGCATCGCCGTATTTTGCCTGATTGCACACTTCAGTAAACACTCTGCCGTCGCGTACGCAATATGTTATTTGTCCCTTTACCTTGCCCTTGAAATGCGCTATTATTTTCTTGAAGTTGTCAATGGCAGTTGACTTCAAAACTTCATCGTAATCGCTGTAAGCTATGGAAGGGTCATAATCTGCATTCTTGCGTTTTACGTTAATCATTTTCACATCGCATTCCAGTGCATTTGCATATAGGACAGCGTGTTCCATTGCATTTATAGAACTTGGTGAGAAATCGACCGGAACCAAAATGTACTTATCCATAGTTGTGGGTATTTATTATGCCAAAATAAACTATTTATGGTTTAAATGTGGTATCAACATTGAGTTTCTTTTTAAAGAACCAATATTTGCCTGTCACTTTGCCTTTAAGTCTGATTATGGACTTGTTTTTATCAAATTCATCAATTGATGTCATGCCTGCCTTTAGTGCCTCTTTGGTGCTGATCTTCACGACAAAGTTGCATCTTGCTTGGTCTTTGGCTTTGATAGTGTTTTGGTCGCGTAATGACAGCAATCCTGCGTTTTTGTTGGCAAACAGAACGTCAAGTTCGGCCGATTCAATTGTAATGTCATGTCGTCCTGGATTGTAAATAGTTGCTTCAACTTCTGCCGTGACATATTTCATGGACACCTCTTTTACGTCAACATTGTCCAGTTTGACAAATTCAGGTGCTTTGTATCCACAGCAGCCTTGCAGCATTGTAGCCAGTATTCCTATTACAATTATGGTTCTTATCGACATGCCATTTATGTAAAAAAAAGGATGGTCGCACATATAATGCAGCCATCCTTTGTATTAGAAGATGTTGAAATTAGTAGCGTCTTAAACCCTTCTTGGTAGAATAGTTTATCTTCAAGGCGCTAACCTTTCTCAATTCTTGTTTTACGTCAGTTACAATACCCATTTTGGTATCCTCGTCAACCTTAAGTGATGTTGTCATCAATGGAACTTCCTTCTCGTCTTTTTGTTCACGTTCCGACTCAATGTAGCTGGCAATGTCTTTAGGGTCAGCGAATTGGTCGTTCAGTTGAATACGAGGCTCTGTTCCATAAGTTTTGGTAAACTTTTCTTTTGGCTTGCCAATGTAGATGTAACTAACCAATGACTTCTTTTCAAGTTTCTTGATTTCAGAAGCCTGCGGAACGTTTACATTTACCTTTAGGTCAACCTCTTTCATGGTTGTTGACACCATGAAGAAGAACAACAACATATAAACTACGTCAGGAAGAGATGATGTTGAAATTGCAGGAACTTCTTTTTTTCCGCCTTCTCTAAATTTTCCCATTATTTGTTTCCTCCATAGTTTTTAGGATCTGCTTCAGATATACTCATTGGGTAAATCTTCTTGATAGCATCCTGTTGGTCCTTGTCCAAGTCTTCGTAGGCTTTGTTCCACTTTCTTTGTGACAACTCATTTCTTAATTCGTTGTAGGCTGCAGCCAACTCGTCTTGCACTTGAATGTACAATCCGTATGATGTACCACGGTCGTTTTGAAGTGAAATAACCTGTTTTGAAACTGGATATTCCCCAAAGAACGGCACTTCCTTCATCGATTTTTCAGGAAGTTCAGGATCATCAGCAGGGTTTGCAATAAATTCCTTTGCCTTTTTCTTAAGTTCTGAAATGTGCATTTGTTCGCCTTCAACCAGCAACTGGTCGTTCTTGTTGACAAGGACAACAAACACGTTTCTTTCCTTAATCTTTTGGTCGTCGTTCTGTTGGTCTTTTGGAACCGGTTGAGGCAATGTACGAGATATGCCGGCATCGGTGTCC
>CALCFP010000153.1 GCA_937900725.1 uncultured Bacteroidota bacterium
AACAATGGTGGCAAGACGACGAGACTCGCCTGATACACTTCATCGGCAAGGACAACATCGTTTTCCACTGCATCATCTTCCCTACAATGCTTAAGGCTCACGGTGGCTACATACTGCCTGAAAACGTGCCTGCCAACGAGTTCCTGAATCTTGAAGGCGACAAGATTTCAACATCGAAAAACTGGGCCGTCTGGCTTAACGAGTATTTGGTCGATTTCCCTGGCAAGCAGGACGTGCTTCGCTACGTGCTGACAGCCAATGCGCCTGAGACTAAGGACAACGACTTCACCTGGAAAGATTTCCAAAACCGCAACAACAACGAGTTGGTGGCCATTCTCGGAAACTTTGTGAACCGCACTACAGTGCTTACGCAAAAATATTACGGAGGAAAGGTTCCTGCTGTAACCGAACTCACCGACTACGACAAGGCCACGCTCGCCGAACTTGCCGAAAGCAAGAATCTGATTGAGCAGTCGATTGAGCAGTTCCGATTCCGCGAGGCACTGAAGCAACTAATGGACGTGGCCCGTCTTGGAAACAAGTATCTGGCCGAAACCGAGCCTTGGAAGGTGGTAAAGACCGATGCCGAACGCGTGAAGACAATAATGAACATCTGCATACAGATTGTCGCAAACCTGTCAATCGTATGTGAGCCGTTTATGCCGTTCAGCGCCGAAAAGATGCGCAAGTTGCTCAATATTGAAAAACTGGATTGGGAACGTCTCGGCTCAGCCGACCTGGTTGCCGACGGGCACCAAATTGCAGAGCCGTTCCTGCTGTTCGAGAAGATTGAGGACGAGCCTATCAATGCACAGATTGAACGTCTGCGCAAAAACAAGGAAGAGTCGGAAAGAGCAAAACTTGCCGAGGCTCCTGCCACACCGCTCAAACCTGATATCACTTACGACGATTTCAGCAAAATGGACATTCGTACAGCCACAATTCTTGAGGCCGAGCGTGTGAAAAAATCCGAAAAACTGATGAAACTGCTGGTTGACACTGGCGTCGACAAGCGCACCGTGGTTTCGGGCGTGGCCAAGCACTTCACACCCGAGGAACTTATCGGCAAGCGCGTAACCATTCTGGCCAACCTTGCACCACGCAAACTAATGGGAATCGAGAGCCACGGAATGATTCTAATGGCTGAAAACTTCGACGGCGACTTGTCAATGATTCCTTGCGAGAAGGATTTCAAAAACGGGTCGGTAATTTGCTAGAACTTTGGATGTTTTGAGATTTAGGATATAGGATTGATTAAAAAACCAACAACCAAAAACTAGTAACTAAAAACTTAAGTCGGCAAATCGATTAAACTATTAACGATAACGCAATGCAACAATTATTTATATACAACACATTGTCACGCACCAAACAGCCATTCAAGCCGATAACACCTGGCAGAGTGGGAATGTATGTGTGCGGACCTACCGTTTACGGCGATGCGCACTTGGGACACGCACGTCCTGCCATAACATTCGACATATTGTACCGCTACCTGCTCCATCTGGGCTACAAGGTGCGCTACGTCCGCAACATCACCGACGTTGGCCATCTTGAGCACGATGCCGACGAAGGCGAGGACAAGATTGCAAAGAAGGCACGTCTGGAACAACTTGAGCCAATGGAAGTTGTGCAATTCTACACACTCCGCTACCACGAGGCAATGAACAAGTTGAACGTGTTGCCTCCAACCATCGAGCCACGTGCATCGGGCCATATCATCGAACAAATTGAATTTGTAAAGAAGATTCTGGCCAACGGATTCGCCTACGAGAGCAACGGCTCAATATACTTCGACATTGAGGCATACAGCAAAAAATTCACTTACGGCAAACTGTCGGGCAGAAATGTGGCCGATATGCTCGAAACCACACGCGCACTCGACGGTCAGGAAGAGAAACGCCACACGTGCGATTTCGCATTGTGGAAAAAGGCACAGCCTGAACACATTATGCGCTGGCCTTCGCCTTGGAGCGAGGGTTTCCCGGGCTGGCATCTCGAATGCTCAGTGATGGGTGAGAAGTATCTCG
>CALCFP010000154.1 GCA_937900725.1 uncultured Bacteroidota bacterium
AGATTCTGGCTGGCCGTACCGAGATGTACCAACGCCTCGACGAAAAAATCGGTGCCGCCGTAGAGCCATACATACAGCTTTTCGAGATTGACGTGAAAAAAGACGATGGCTTGATAAAAGGACTTGTCCATAACAACGAGGTGACAAAAGCAGTGGTCAGTTTTGTGGGGCCGGGGCTGATTCACATAAAGAACTTCACCGCCACAGTTGCCACAACACTGTTCCTGATGATACTGATACTTGCTGGCTCCATCAATTTCAAACTTGTAATGCAAGAGACGCTCTTCAACAAGCCGACACAGGCTCTAGACGTATATGTCAAGATTGAAAGCAGCATCTCGAAATTCCTCTCGGTAAAGATTGGCACAAGCCTTGCAACAGGCATTTGCTTCGCCATCGCCTGCTGGGCCTTCGGCATCAGTTTCCCGCTACTCTGGGGAATTTTGGCCTTCGGCCTGAATTTCATACAGATGCTCGGTTCCATATTTGTCACCGTTGCAGTCTGCCTTATGGCGATAATCGACATAAGCCACCCTGGCGCGCTATCGGCGGCAATCATCACATTAATTGGCATTCAAGTCCTGATTGGGTCAGTAGTGGAGCCTATACTCATGGGCAAATCATTCAAGATCAACGTCGTAAGCGTATTGATAATGCTACTGTTCTGGGGCTTTTTGTGGGGCATTGCCGGAATGATACTGGCCGTTCCGATGGCCGTACTCACAAAAATAATCTGCGAGCAGTTTGAATCAACACAAGGCATTGCACGGATTATGAGCTGAAAACAAGCGGCAAAAGGCGTTTCCATCCCATATTATACAGATAACCTTTTGTTTACGGAGGCATTCCTTACGGCACACCATTTGCATACATTGCCACATCAAGTTCACACCTGACTATCTCACATATCATTCGATTTTGTGTTTTTTTATTTTGTCCTATTTTTCTATAATTGCCCTATTAAACAAAAATTATATGAGACACTTCTTAACCCACACAGCCGTAATTCTGACAACAATAGCAATGACAAGCAAAGCAATGGCGCTTGTAGAACCAGACTCAATACACAATTATCAATATATTAATAAAATATACCTTTCTGATCCTGAGAAGGCAACAGTCCTAGCCGATGAAGCAGTAGAGTTGGACATGATGGAACAGTACTTGGCATGGTACGTAAAAAGTGTTGTATCCATTAATAAAGGACAATACAAGGAAGGTTCCGCGTACTTAACAAAGGCCATAAATAACGATAAATGCAAACAAGATAAAACAATATACATAAATTGTCTTTCATATTTAACCAACCTCTACCGAATTGAAGGAAATTTAGAAGATGCCATACGCATTTCTACAGAAGGTCTGGATTTTGCAAGACAGGAAAAAAACATGACTTGGGAAGGTCAATTTCTGACAAACATGGGACTTTGTCTTTTAGAAATGGGCAAAGACGACGAAGGTTTTGAACGGTTTCGAATGGCCGAAGAAGTTTTTGACAACGACATAGCAAAGAACGAGTCTATCAATTCGATGAGAGAACTCGTAAGTACGTTATACTACTTGATGCATAGCAAATCACTACGTTATAATGACACTGAAGCATTACGCGCTGGCCTAAAATACGAACAGACAGTATTGAAAATAATGGACACTCACCTAGTTGACACTGGCTACGCCGACATTCATTTTTCTCAAGTATTTCCTATAATCGCTTTCACTTATGAACGACTTGGTAACCACAAGGATGCAGAAAAATACTTCAAGAAATGGGAGGCTCTTAACAATTCAAAAAACACATATCTCTTTGGGCAAGTCATACCATATCTTGCATTATCCAAACAATACGACAAAGCATTGGCATACAGCAAAAAGCACATAGACGAGCAACCATTTGGAGATACCATTTGCATGTCATACGTAACAGCATTGGCTCAATACCGCGAAATTCTCGACAGCATTGGCGACTACAAGAACGCATTCAACACACTGAAACGCGAAATGGTGATTCAAGACTCCATCTACAAACGCGAAAAGCACCAGATTTCAATTGAAATGGCCACAGCCTACCAAGTAAAGGAAAAGGAAGCTGCCACTGCACTCGCCCAGCAGAAAGTAAAATGGATGTCGGCCGTAATCGTACTTCTGATTATCATAATTGTTTCTACAATAACATACAGCGTCATAACCATCAGGCGCACAAAGGCTCTGGCAAGAAGCATAAAGGAACGCATCGACAACGAAGACTTGCGCAACAGCGGCAATGATTCCGGCAACACGACACCTGCCGAGACCGCCAGCACCGAACCTGTCCAAGACAGCAACGCCTCCGACACCAACTACAAGGCGCTTTTCAAAAAAATGGACGAACAGGTCAAAAGCGAGAAACTTTACCTCAATCCTAACCTGCAACGCGACGACCTGGCCAAAATGGTGAACATATCGAAGAACGATTTTGCAAACTTCATTCAGCAAAACGCGGGTTGCAACACCAACACCTACATCAACAACCTACGACTTGAATATGCTGTGCGCACGCTCGTCCACGAACCCGAATACAAGATCTCGGCCGTTGCCGAACTCTCGGGCATTCCTAACCTATCGACATTCTATCGACTCTTCACCGAACGGTACGGAATCACGCCTGTCAAGTTTGCCAAAAACATTGCCGCCAACTGACGGCGATTTTCATATTTTGGGCGCCGGCATTGGTTTTTGCGTCCGTTTTTTTTATCCATAAGAGGCCTCTGACGCATCCATCTGCAAACTGCCGCCTGCCAATGACAGACTCAAAAGCGACCATCACAACCACTTGATTTAATCCTATTTGTGACTAAATAGGAAAACAACTGTGACTAAATAGGAAAACAACTGCCCCAAAACCGCTCTGTCTTTTTTGGTTTTTCGTTCTCTTTGCCTGCGCAATTGATAATAATCGTTGCAACCATAAAAACGCAATGAAAACAGAAATAAAACAGACAGAATACTTCAACTACTGATTATGTGGTTATCGATGAAAGATTCCCTGACTTGTACACCAATCCAATCATAGGGAAATCTGATTTCACAGGCAAGGCAATCTCCCATCCTACCTAAATCTTATGACCTTGCCCAAAGTCCCGTTTTCCCCAAAAGCGGGACTTTCTTTTTTTGCGGAGATCAACATATTTCCCGAATGTCAAATATTTTCATAAAAAAAACGACCAGTTAGTGTCTTTCTAGGTCAACATTGTAAAACAATCTGTTAGAATTCATATGGATAGACAATGCTTTCAAGGAAAAGAGCTTTTGCCGGAGCAGATGTGCCAGCCTTTCCCCTATCCATAGCCTCAATGATGGAGCAAAATTCACTGACGGACATTTTTCCGTAGCCAACTTCGAGCAATGTTCCAACTATTGCTCGCACCATATTGCGCAAGAAACGGTTGGCAGTGATTGTAAACACCAGATTTCCATCAACAGTTTCCCATTTGGCTTCATAAACAGTGCAAATGTTGTTCTTTACATCGGTATTCAATTTGCTAAAACTCGTGAAGTCATTATAATCAAGCAATTTCACCGAAGCCTGATTCATCATTTCCACATTAAGATTCTTTGCCCGAAGCATGAATTGATATCCAAAAACGTCCTTTTTTCCTGTGACATAGTATTTGTATGTACGGCGAATTGCATCAAAACGAGCATGAGCATCATCTGCAACCTTTGCAATGCGCTGAATGTTAATATCAAATGGAAGTATGCAGTTAAGTTTGTAAAGGAAATCAGCGTCGGTGTGCAAATCATCGACAATGGAATCGAAATGCGCCACGTAGTTGCGAGCATGGACACCTGTATCTGTACGGCCGGCTCCGGTAATCTCTGTCTTTTCTCGGAGCAACGTGCTCAGCGCCTTTTCTATGCGTTCCTGCACTGTGTCTTGATTCGGCTGGCGCTGCCAGCCATAGAAACTTGCTCCGTTATAGTCCAAAACCAAAAAATAGCGCATAAAAGTGTCGTTTTTACAAGTCAAAAGTAGTACAAAACTACTCGCTGACACATGAATTTTGCCATTTTTATAAAAAACGGCAACAAACGACCATAAAACTCGGCTCCGTTCGTCAACAAAACACCATTTTTCACATAAAAAAGACTGGATTTTTTTTGCGGCAACTTCATAGAAACGGCCATGCATCGAACATTCGGGCCATAGACTTGATCACATGGCCGTCACCTGCCAAACGAACGACTTAAAATAAACATTTCAACTCCTCTTAATAACACGCTTTTAACTACATTTGCAAAATGTATCGTAGCTCAATTACCATATTGCTTTGCTTGTTTTGCTTGTGGGCATTTCCGCAAGGAAGGCGAATCATGCTCGACAACTCGAAATCAAACACTCAGGACGGATTCCGGATTGAGAGGAGCAACGACCATGAATTGAGGATGTCGGCAAGAATAAAAGCCATCGACCTTGTTGATGAGGCCTGTGCCCTCATCAAGACCGAGCTTGATTCCATGCCGACGGAGCTTGATGATGCACGTCGTTCCATTATGCAACTCGAGATTGAAGCGGCTGCACTTCGTAAGGAAGATGATGCGGTTTCAAAGGAACGTCTTGAGGCGATTCTTAAGGAGATGCAGGAGAAGAAGGATGCATTGATGGAGGAATTCTCCCTCAAGAGCGAGCGCGTGCATACAGTAAGCCAGCTGCTCAAGGCGTATGCGATGTTCGAGAAGGACATCGACTACGTGATCATGGACGGACAGGTGAAGATCGTGGACGAGTCTACCGGCCGTATCATGGAAGGACGCCGCTGGAGCGACGGTCTGCACCAGGCAGTCGAGGCGAAGGAGAACGTGAAGGTCGAGG
>CALCFP010000155.1 GCA_937900725.1 uncultured Bacteroidota bacterium
TGTAGAGGTAGCCGTCGGCCTCCTGCGCCTTCGCCATCTGGCCGATCAGCCAGTCCATGTACTGTTCGAGCTCCTTGTCCTTCGTCTCGGCGTAGACGTAGGCCGCGCCCTCCATCACCTTGTAGACGTCGGAGTCGTCGAAGAAGATGCCGCCGAACTTGCCGCCCTTCGCGCGCGCGGCGCAGTTCGTGAAGTTCGCGATGCGCGGCGTCTCGTTGCACTTCGCGAAATCGGTCTTAAGCGTCACGAGCCGGTTGGTGGCGAGCCGGTCGAACCAGAAGCCGCCCGTCACGCGGACCTTCGTCATCTCGGCGGCCTTGTCAAAGTCAAAGTCGTCATACTCCACATAGAACAAACCGGGACGTATATGTTTGAATAATTCGTTCATCTTCCATTTCTTCTTTGCGGCCAGGTTCCTGTTGTAGGTCTTGCGAGATTTGTGAATGTACCCCGACATTGACTTCAACACTCTTCTGTCCCACCAATCAGCGGTTGGCTGGGATGAAGTCGTTGACGGCGATTTTGAGTTTTTTCTTCATTTTAAATATGTAAGCAATGCCAAGTTAAATTTGGCGGTACCACAGCACTGCGGGTGTAAAGTTATACATTAACGTGAGTTTAATGAACTTTAAATAATTGATTATTTGATAATTAGCAATAAAAGTTGTATTTTTATAGTGACAACAAAAAAACACAAACTTTTATTGCATGTTTACCAAAGACAAAGTTACAGAAGTTTATTGTTTGGCAGACGATTTCTATAAATATTTTGATTCAATAATTGAAAAACATGCCATTTGCACAACAAAATGCAATAAGCGCAAGTATCACAGGGACTACCGTTTGTCAAAAGCCGAGGTTATGCTTATTGTAATCATGTTTCATGCATCTGGATTCAGATGCCTTAAGCATTTCTATTTGGAGTATGTGTCCATCCATTGCAGAGACTTATTCCCTAAACTGGTCTCATACAATAGGTTTGTAGAGTTTCAGAAAGAAGTGGCAGTTCCGCTGACAATTTTCGTTAATAAAGTTTTGCTAGGGAAATGCACCGGCATTAGTTTTGTCGACAGCACACCACTTAGAGTGTGCAAGAACCAAAGGATACAAATGCACAAGGTCTTCAAAGGCATAGCCCAAAGGGGACAATGCTCCATGGGGTGGTTCTTCGGATTCAAACTTCATCTGATATGCAATGAAAAAGGGGAAATCTTAAATTTCATGTTTACACCTGGTAATGTCGACGACAGGCAACCACTTAATTACAAGGGATTTGTAGATTTTCTCTATGGAAAACTTGTTGCAGACAAGGGATATATAAGCAAAAACCTTTTTCAACGTCTTTTTGTTGATGGGATACAATTGATAACGAAACTGAAGAATAACATGAAAGGTGCCCTAATGAGTGTTTCCGACAAAGTTCTTCTTCGTCACAGAGCGATTATTGAGACAGTGAACGATGAACTAAAGAATATTGCACAAGTAGAGCATTCAAGACATCGATCTTTCGACAATTTTGTAGTTAATCTATTAGGCGGAATTGCCGCCTATTGTCTCTTCCCTAAGAAACCATGTATTAATATTGTAAAAACAACTGATTATCAACTCTCTTTGTTTTGAAAATTTTCGTCGAACTCACGTTATTTATGAACGGCACAATGCAGACGCCACAACCAAGAAAATATGGTTTTAGCAAATCATGAAATATCCTTGCGAAAAAACAAGAAGCCACTTGGTAAATAATAATATAATATTATTGATTATCAATTAATTAAAAATTACACAAAGCATCTATATTTTTTTGCATTTAAGTGAATAACCAAACCAAATATCGCATACTTTCGCTTCCCGTTTTTAAACAATTATTCAAAAGGTATCTGATACCATATATATGAATACAAACCCTTTAGAGACCAAAGATTCCTCCGAAAGGAACAGTCTCACCGACAAATCTTCATCAATGAATGAAGATGGGAAAATAGAACCCGACGTCCCTCCGCTACCTTGCGACAGCCTACCGCCAATAAGCCAGCACAGTCTTGACTTCCTGCACCGATTTTTCCCGCGCACATCAGCAACGCAGTGGAACGACTGGAAATGGCAAATACAAAACGCCTTCACCACAGTCGAATCATTATCAAGAGTCTTGGACTTGACTGATTCAGAAAAAATCGCAATAAGCAAACTGAAAGCCGAACACTGCCTGCCACTGCGCATAACGCCCTACTATCTTTCGCAATTCTACGACAAAGAGTCTGACAATCCATTGCGCCACACAATGATTCCTGTCCAAGATGAACTGACAATCACAGAATCAGAAAGTTCCGACCCGCTCAACGAAGAAGGCACAAGTCCTGTGACCGGCCTCGTACACCGCTATCCCGACAGAGTACTGTTTACCGTCACACAATTCTGCTCATCATATTGCCGATACTGCACGCGGGCTCATTTTGTGGGAAAACTTGGCGCTCTTACAAAAAAACAGTGGGATACGGCCATTGAATACATAAGGAAACACGAAGAAGTGCGAGATGTGCTCATCAGCGGTGGCGACCCGCTCACCCTGCCTGACGACAAAATCGAATATCTGCTATCGAAACTGAGAGCGATAAAACACATCGAGATTCTCAGAATAGGGACAAAAGTTCCTGTCGTACTGCCAATGAGGATAACCCCACAACTGACAGCCATTCTGCGCAAATATCACCCGTTGCTTATGAGCATTCATTTCACCCACACCGACGAAATCACGCCAGAGACGAGCCATGCCTGCGAAGCTCTTGCCGATGCCGGCATCCCGTTAGGAAGCCAGACAGTTCTTCTAAAGAATATAAACAACGACCCCACGGTAATGAAAAGGCTGATGCAGAAACTTCTGACCATACGCGTAAGGCCGTACTACATATATCAATGCGACCCTGTTCCTGGTTCAAGCCACTTCCGCACAAAAGTGGAGGAAGGCATCAACATAATTGAGAACCTGCGCGGATTCACAAGTGGGTATGCAGTGCCACAATTTGTGATTGACGCGCCTGGCGGTGGCGGAAAAATACCAATCCTGCCAGACTACGTCGTATCGGCAAGTGACGACAAATGGGTTCTGCGCAACTACAAGAAACTAAAATACGAATATCCTAACAGAGACTGACATTATGAAGATTGGCATAGCATACGACCTCCGCACCTGGTACCTTGAACAAGGTTTCGGGATGGAAGAAACCGCTGAATTCGACAAGGAAAGCACAATTGAAGGCATTGAAAAAGTAATTGCAAGCCTAGGCTTTGAAACCGAAAGAATAGGCAACATTTACCAAATTGTAGAAAGACTTGGCAAAGGCGAACGCTGGGACCTTGTCTTCAACATCACCGAATCGCTCTACGGCGACGGCCGAGAATCGGCAGTACCCGCCCTGCTCGACCAATACAAAATACCCTACACCTTCAGCGGGCCAGTCACATTGGGCATCGCGCTAAACAAATACTACTCAAGACTCATCGCAAAAGAGGCAGGCGTGAAAGTCGCTCCAGGCACCATTATATACGATGGCGACGAGATTGATGCGAAAACCCAAAGCCTTGTCTTTCCGCTATTTCTGAAACCAGTAGCCGAAGGCACCGGCAAGGGTATAACAGCCCAAAGCAAAGTCAGCAACACGAACGAACTGAAATCGATTTGTGGCGAGATGCTAAACAACTACCACCAGCCAGTCCTTATTGAGGAATATCTGCCAGGACGGGAATTCACCGTAGGCATTGTAGGCAACGGAGCATCGGCACACTGCGTCGGCGCAATGGAAATCATCTGCAAAGACAACTTGCCATACTGCAACGAGGTGAAAGAGAATTTCGAGCAATACGTTAAATACAGACTGATACCCGAAAATGACTTGGCAGAAAAATGCTACGCCACGGCAAAAAACGCCTGGATAGCCATAAACGGCGTTGACGCAGGCAGAATAGACCTGCGCATCGACCGCAACGGCGAAGTATGCTTCATCGAGGCAAATCCATTGGCAGGACTAAATCCAGCAATCTCCGATTTGCCGATATTGTGCAGGCTGAACGGCATCACATACGAGCAACTCATCAAGGAAATCATCGACTCGGCAATCAAGAGAATAAGGGAACTTCTATAAATTCCCCGATTTTATATTTTTTTAAATATGGGTTATACTTCAATCTTTTGTGTGCTTTTGAATTTTTATCGTCATCTTGTTAGGTTGCACTCAGTTACAGTGCCCGCACTGCTCCTTCGTTCAACCAATCAATCTGCCTGACAAAATCTTCAAAAACACTACAAAGCAATTTATAGAACTTCCCAAAATAGCACCAACCTGTTACTAAGACAGTTGCATTACAAGGCACAAAATTGGCCGACATATAAGCCTGCCATCGGCAAACCGCAATTCCCCTACCGCAGGCTTATGTCATCCGACCCAAAAATCGACTTGTTTTATTCATTCAAAATCACTTACTTTGCGTGATTTTTATAAATAAAGTCTAACTCATTAATTTATTTTAATTTAAATGGAAAAAGAAAATCAAAAATCTCAAGAAATTGAGAAAGAGGAAGCATTCGAATTTGATGCTCCTAAACAACAAAAAGTGGTAAGCCCAGAAGAATTCGACTGGGAAGCCTACGAAAACGACTCGGTAGTATCGAGTTCAGAACGTGGCAAGCTTGAAGAAATGTACAGCAACACACTTTCTTCAATCAACGAGAACGAAGTAGTTGACGGCACAATCGTGTCAATGAACAAGCGTGAAGCATTGGTCAACATCGGCTACAAATCAGAAGGCGTTATCAGCATGAGCGAATTCCGCTACAATCCAGACCTTAAGATTGGCGACAAAGTTGAAGTTTATGTTGAAAGCCAGGAAGACCGCAACGGTCAACTTACATTGTCACACAAGAAGGCACGCGCATTGCGTTCTTGGGACCGTGTTAATCAAGCTCTTGAACAAGACGAAATCATTAAGGGTTACATCAAGTGCCGTACTAAGGGCGGTATGATTGTTGACGTATTTGGAATCGAAGCATTCTTGCCAGGTTCACAAATCGACGTCAAGCCAATCCGCGACTATGATATATTTGTTGGCAAGACAATGGAATTCAAAGTTGTCAAGATCAACAACGAATTCAAGAATGTTGTTGTTTCTCACAAGGCTCTTATCGAAGCCGAGCTTGAGCAACAAAAGAAAGACATCATCTCTAAACTTGAAAAAGGCCAGGTTCTTGAAGGAACAGTCAAGAATATCACATCATACGGTGTGTTCATCGATCTTGGCGGTGTTGACGGTCTTATCCACATCACCGACCTTTCTTGGGGTCGCATCCAACATCCAGAGGAAATCGTACAACTTGACCAAAAGATCAACGTTGTCATCCTTGACTTCGACGACGACAAGAAGCGTATCGCTCTTGGCTTGAAGCAACTTACTCCACATCCATGGGATGCACTTGACGCAAACTTGAAAGTTGGCGACAAGGTTAAGGGTAAAGTTGTCGTTATGGCTGACTACGGTGCATTTGTTGAAATCGCTCCAGGCGTTGAAGGCCTTATCCACGTTTCAGAAATGTCATGGTCACAACACCTACGCAGCGCTAACGAATTCCTTAACGTTGGTGACGAAATTGAAGCAGTCATCCTTACTCTTGACCGCGAAGAGCGCAAGATGTCGTTGGGCATGAAGCAGCTTAAGGCTGATCCATGGGAAAAGATTGCCGACCAATATGCAGTTGGCACAAAGCACACCGCAAAAGTCCGCAACTTCACTACATTCGGCGTATTTGTTGAAATCGAGGAAGGCGTTGACGGTTTGATCCACATTTCTGACCTTTCATGGACAAAGAAAATCAAACACCCAGCAGAATTCACCACAATTGGTGCCGACATTGAAGTAGTAGTTTTGGAAATCGACAAGGAAAACCGTCGTTTGCGCTTAGGCCACAAACAATTGGAAGAGAATCCTTGGGACGTATTCGAGACTTTGTTCTCAGTTGATTCAATCCACGAAGGAACAATCATCGAATTGACCGAAAAGGGTGCCGTAGTAGCATTGCCATACGGTGTTGAAGGTTTCGCAACTCCAAAGCATCTTGTAAAGGAAGACGGAACTTCTGCCAAACTTGACGAAAAACTCGAATTCAAGGTTATTGAATTCAACAAGGAAGGCAAGAAGATAATCGTAAGCCACTCTCGCGTATTCGAAGACGTAAAACGTAGCGAAGAAAAGAGCAAGAAGGAAGCTGCAGCAAAAACCACCAAAAAGGCAACAAAGAAATTGGCCGACAGCATCGAGAAGACAACTCTTGGTGACATTGCCGAACTTGCTGCCCTGAAGGATGAAATGGCTCAGGCTGAAAAGCCAAAAACTGCTAAAAAGGCTAAAAAAGACGACGCTGCTGAAGAAAAATAATTTTTTCGGATGATTTTATAGTAAGATGAATTGTTTTATTATATTTGAAGTAACGAATAATTAATCTCATCTGATATGGAATTTAAGATCGAAAAGCTTGACAACTTCACGCAAATTGAAGTATTGATAGACAAATTAGATACTCACATAGCACCATCGCTGAAATCTGAGTTGGTTTTAATTGCAGGTAACGGCGAAAAGAACATCATTCTTGACCTAAGCAATTGCAGATACTGCGATTCATCAGGCTTGAGTGCAATATTGGTTGCTAACCGTTTGTGCAAAAATGCAAATGGTACATTCGTGCTATCTGGTTTGCAGACTGCCGTTGAGAGACTGATAACAATATCACAACTCGACACAGTGCTTAACATCACAAAGACCGTTGACGAGGCTATAGAAATCATTAACAAGGCATAAATGTCTTTATCACTGAAAATTTTGGGATGTAGTTCGGCAACGCCTACTCCCGACAGATATTCAACCGCTCAAGTGCTCAACGTGCTTGAGCGGTTCTTTTTAATAGACTGTGGCGAAGGCGCACAAATCAACATGCGCCGATTCAAAGTCAATATGCTGCGAATAAACCACATATTCATCAGTCACGTACACGGCGACCACTTTCTGGGTCTGCCCGGTGTGCTTTCAAGCATGAACATGCAAGGCCGCACCGCCGACCTGCACATCTACAGCCACGAGAAGCTGCATCACCTGATTGACACATTCATCGACACATTCGATTCGCCTCTCGGCTACAACATCATCTACCACAAACTAAGCTACGACAACGGGCTGACACTCATCTACGAAGACGACAAGCTGACGGTTCACTCGTTTCCGCTCCGACACCGTGTGCCAACCTGCGGATTCCTTTTCCGAGAAAAGCCACACCTCCGCCACCTGAATGGCGAAATAGCAAAAGAACTTGACATCCCGCTCTACAAACGCATCAACATAAAGCAAGGCGAAGACTACGTGGATGCCAATGGCAAAGTTTACCCGAACGAGATGCTGACAACAGAACCCGACCACTCTTGCTCCTACGCATTTATGTCGGACACCGTAAAACTGACTCGCGCCATCCCGCTGATTGAGAATGTAGACT
>CALCFP010000156.1 GCA_937900725.1 uncultured Bacteroidota bacterium
AACCGAGGCATGTTTACAGCGTGGGTAAGCGTGTACGATCCGCCACAATTGCTGGCTCCTCGCGACAATGTCGAGGCACCAGACAACGCATCGCTTCCTTTGGTGTTTTCTTGGCTGGCCAGCAAGCACACCGGAGGCATTGTCCCTGTGCAGTACAAACTAGAAGTTTGGCGATTGAATATGGAATACTTGCCTGCACAGACATGGGTGGAAAGCCAGACGCCGATATATACTGCCTCCACTTCGGCCACATCATTCACAGCCATACCTGCGGCTCTCAACCTCGAACCTGGTCAACGTTACTGCTGGCGAGTTACGGTGATTGATCCAACAGGTCAGGCTCAGATAAACAAAGATGGCGAGAGTGAGGTGCGCACATTCGTCTATCAGCATACTTGTCCCGATGTAACAGACATCGACATTAGCGTGAACAACACTCGCGTCGATTTTTCGTGGAATGGCAGCAACCAGCACTCGTACTATCAGGTCGATCTTGTTGACATGAACGGTTCCTCCACGTTGAAGGATTGTTACGACACCCGTTTCACATATTACGATTTTGAACGTGGCAGCAACTGGAAAGTCAGTGTCAAGGCAGTGTGCCCAGGTGGCCTTGAATCGGATTGGGCAACATATCAAGACTTCAGCATTGACCCGCCCGGCACAACTCCTACTGTGGAGGAATGCCCTGACTGCGGTTGCGCAGAAGCTCCAGAACAGCAGGCTATTGAAAACCAGAACCTGAAGGAACTGAAGGCCAACGATACCATAGTGAACCGCACAGGACGCACCCGTTTCATAATTGTAAACGCTACGGCCAACGGCGACGGCTCGTACAACGGACAGTTCCATCTGTGGCTTGAGTTGTGGAAGGTCAAGGTGCTGTGCGACTACACCGACCTCAAGGTCAACACCGACGGAGTGATACTCGACGGCCAGTGGCGAAGCGTGAGCAATCCCGCTCAAACGAGCATCCAAGCTGAACTTGCCAGCGCCGTTGTCCAACTCAAGAATGATATTGCCACCATAACCTACGATAACTCCATAAAGGACACGGTGGTACTTTCCGATGCCATACAGACCATCTATAAAGATGAGGAAGGACATTACCAGGCAGTGCTTGACAACGGTGAAGTAAAGGATGTCACCACTCAGCTTGAAAACAAGGGCCGGACGCTCATAACCGACAGCGAAGGCAATCAGATGGTGCTCACCAGCGACCACCAGATAATGAGCGCCGAGCAGTACAAGGCAACCGGAAAGAACAATACGCTCATCAGCAACAGCAACAGCGAGAAGGACAAGCAGGTCTCAACAGGCAAAGTAACGTTTGCCAAGGCCGACGGGCAGAAATACGGATTTGACGCCTACTCCGCCGACAATGCCTACGATGCCGTATATCCAGCCCTTGAAGGTGGCTACAGGCCTGCCTACAAGAGCATTGCCAAGTGGCAGAGCGATGTTGTCACAGCCTCACCAATGGATAAAGTGAGCTTCCGCAACCAGATGGGAGCGCCTTACGCCGTGTCTGGCGGGCAGATACAACTCAAGGGTGAGTCTCAGCCAGGCGAGACGCCGGTTTTCGCCCACGTGGCTGAAACCGACTCCACCACCAAGGTTGTTGGCCGGCTTAACTTGCTCACATTTGAGCAGAAGGTGATAAACGTGTGCCTGATACCACTTAATGGTGCCAGCGCCCCCAGCGTAGCAGACTTGGAGAAGGAACTGAATAGAATATTCGCCCAGGCAGTGATAAGTGTCAAGGTTAGCATAGGCTCGCCGCTTTCCATAACCTACGCCAATGGCCGAAACTTTGTGCATGGCGGTAGTGGGGTCATTGGCGCGTACAACGACGACCAGAAAGCCGCCATTAGCGCTTTGGGCAGTGCCGACAAGAATACCTACTATCTGTTTATGATAGGCAATGTGTCCAAATACGATGCCGAGGGCAATCCAACCATGGTGGCAGGCTACATGCCTATAGGGCATCAGTATGGCTTTATATATGAGCAGTACAATGTGGCCCGAACCATAGCTCACGAGCTGTCACATGGGGCCTTCTGCCTTCATCACACATTCTCGAGCGATAGCGAGGCAGGCTACTACCAATCTTGCGAGGGCGGCTCCAACAACCTTATGGACTATTCTGACGGCACCACGCTCAACCACCTGCAGTGGCAATGGATGCACGAGTCGCATAGAAATGTGTTGGATTTTTTGGATGATGAGGGCGAGGAGTGAGCATTGTGAGGAAAAATTGGTAGGAAACATATTGTTTCCATTAATTGACATTGCTTAAAACTTCTGACGAATTAAACGGACCTTGCTCATATTCAGATGCATTGTTGCAAAATGGAGATTGGCAAAACCATATAATTAATATATTTGCACAAAATCGGCAGACTTATGCAAATCGCAAGGAAATATCCAATTGGCATACAAGACTTTAAGGGTCTTATTGAAGATGGCTGGTCGTACATCGACAAGACAGACTTGGTTTACAGGCTGGCGCATAGCCACAAAACCGCTTTCCTGAGCCGTCCGCGCCGTTTTGGCAAGAGCCTGCTGTGCTCAACACTCCGCTATTATTTCGAGGGCGAGAAGGATCTCTTCAACGGCCTGAAAATAAGCTCACTCGAAACAGATTGGGTGAAATATCCTGTGTTGCACTTCGGACTAAGCACAGGGACATACACAAGCGTGAAAAGTTTCGAATCCACATTGTCGTCCGCACTTTCAATATATGAAGAAAAATACGGCCGAAACGCGAACGAAGAGACGCTGTCGGACCGTTTCGCAGGCATACTGCGCCGTGCCCACCAGCAAGCAGGACAGAAAGTGGTTGTGCTAATAGACGAGTACGACAAGCCTCTGCTTGAGACACTCACCAACCACGAACTGAACGACCAGTTCCGCATAATCCTGAAGTCGTTCTACGGCACAATGAAATTCTCCGACGAGCATATCCGCTTCATCTTCCTCACAGGCGTCACCAAGTTCAGCAAGGTGAGCGTCTTCAGCGACCTTAACAACCTTGAGGATTTGACAATGAAAAACGATTATGCTACAATATGTGGCATAACCGAGGAGGAAATGACCACCACTTTTGATGCAGAAATAAGTGCAATGGCCGAGAAACACAGCCTGCCCAAAGAACAGATGCTTGCCGAACTGAAGCAGATGTACGACGGCTACCATTTCGCCGAAAACCTGATTGACGTTTACAATCCGTTCAGCCTGCTGAATGCCATGTCGGAGAAAAAGTTCGGCTACTACTGGTTCGCGACAGGCACGCCTACCTACCTGACCAAGTTGCTACGCGACGCCAACTACAACCTGCGCGAACTCACGGGCGCCGAGGCCACCGCATCGCGCCTTGGCGACATCAGCCAACCCGAACTCGACCCGGTCCCAATCCTGTTCCAGAGCGGATACCTGACCATCAAGGGCCACGATGCGGAATTTGACACCTACTCGCTCGATTTTCCGAATCGCGAAGTGCGACAAGGGTTCTTTGATGCCTTGTTGCCTCAGTTCGGGTCCAACTTTGACGAGAACGGAAACGGTTTTTCGCTTCCAAAATTTGTCAAGGCCGTTCGCGAGGGTCGCATCGACGATTTCATGGAGCGCTTGAAAGCCCTGCTTGCCAACATTCCATACACGCAGGCGCCCGAGGAGAAACGCCAGAAACTCATTGAACAACAGTACCAAAACGTGGTTTACATCATCTTCACGCTGATGGGCTTCTACACCAAGATAGAGTACCACACAGCCATGGGTCGCATCGACCTCTCGATTGAGACACCAGACTACGTTTACGTCATGGAGTTCAAGGTCGGTCAGGGCAGTGCCGAGGAGGCACTTGCGCAGATAGAGGAACGGCACTATGCCGATGCTTTTGCGTCAACCGCCAAGACGCTGATCAAGGTTGGCGTGGGCTTCGACAACGCAACCCGTAACATCGACAAGTGGGTGACGGCGTAGGTAAAACCGAATTATGTTAATCAGCGTCATTGCCGTTCATTGGCAAGGATACAGACTGAAATGAATATGAATCAGCAAACAGGCAAATGAATCGAAAGCGACATAAATCAACTACCGACAATAAATGAAAAAACTATTATTGGCATTATTGCTTTTGGCAGTGACATTGCCAATGTGGGCGCAGAGCGACAGCACTGCTTCTGTGCCCGAGTATTCGGTAAAGATGCGCACATGCGTAACCGGCAAAGGCGTGGTGTTGCGCTGGGCACCTGCAGATTACGCCACTTGGCGTGCCGCCGATACTCTCGGCTACGTGGTAAAGCGCTACACCATTCTGCGCAATAATCAGGTGCTTGAACCTGAAGAGATACAAAACCCGGCTAACATTGTGTCGCGCGAAGTGCGCCCAGCACCGCTTGAGGCATGGGAGCCATTTGCCAACGAGAAATACGTGGCCATAGCAGCCGAGTGCATCTACGGCGAGGCAGAGCAGCCTGTGGCAATGTCAACCGCAAAGTCCATATACCAGCAATATCGCCAGCAACAGCAGCGCTTTGCCTTTGCTTTGTACGCCGCCGACATGTCGCCCAAGGCTGCAGAGCTATCGGGCTTAATGTTTCTCGATTCAAGCGTCAAACCAAACGAAAAGTACCTCTATCACGTATATTTAGGCAATCTGCCCGATACCGTCAGACAAGACACCGCAATGGACTTTGTCATAGCAGGCATTGAGACACCTTTGGCCAACATGCCCGAACTGAAGAGCAAAAGTGCCGACCATGCTGTAAAATTGGAGTGGGACATATCGTCGGTTTCAAAATATTACACATCGTATGTATTGGAGCGTTCCGACGATTGTGGAGAGACATTTGTGCAACTTAATGATGCCAACATAGTAAGTTTAAGCAATTCCGAAAAACGAAGCAATATGGCCTATTATGTTGATTCTGTTCCGGTCAATAATGTGCCGTTTCAATATAGGCTTAAGGGCATCGATTGTTTTGGCCGCATAAGTGAGCCATCGGAGGTAATAGAAGCCTGTGGTGCAGTTCATCTTGATCAGGCACCTATGGTTATTGACTATAACGTATATGACAATAAGAGCATTGAACTTATATGGAGTTTCCCAGACAGCATGAATACCAGCGTGATTGGCTTTAAGGTTTATTCCCAGTCTGGTCCTAACGAACTCCTGCGCAAGATTTTTGAAGGCACACAGCCAACGCAACGCAGTTTCGTCGACAATATGCCAGATATCTCCAATTACTATAAGGTGTCGGCCTATAATTCCGAAGTGGAGTTGATTACGCCATATGTAACTTATGTCGGCTTAATTGACAGTTTTCCGCCAGCTCCGCCAGTAGGTCTTGTAGGTACAATCGATACTACAGGTATTGCCACATTAAGATGGACTTCAAATACCGAGAGAGACATTTCTGGTTATAGGGTATATACAGCCAATAGACCTGATGTCGAGTTCGCTCTTCTTACTCCATCTGTTATTACCGACACTGTGTTCCAGACCAAAGTGAATCTGAACACGCTTACCAAGAAAATATATTATAAAGTCAATGCTGTGGATGTTCGTGACAACCAGTCTGCATTGTCAGAGATATTGGAACTGTCGCGACCAGATACCGTACGTCCGTCTGCGCCAGTGTTTAAGGCCATAGATTCTCAGGATGAGCGTCCTTTGCTTACGTGGATATGCAGTAGCAGTTCAGATGTGGTTAGACATATTGTCTTGCGTAAGCAATCCGCTGACAGTGCGTTTGCGGAAATCTGGTCGTCAGAATATAAGGGAGAAATAGACCATTATCTCGATAACGACGTTGTTTCTCGTAATTTATATATATACGCAATAGTCGCAGAAGACGATTCTGGCAACCGTTCACAAATGTCGGA
>CALCFP010000157.1 GCA_937900725.1 uncultured Bacteroidota bacterium
ACCGCCCTCTCAAAAAGGCAGAATTCGACGCAAAAGTAAATCAGATAATTTATGTCACAGCTACTCCACGCCCAGACGAAGTAAAACAGAGCACACAGGTAGTAGAACAGCTTATCCGCCCTACAGGACTTCTGGATCCGATTGTAGAAGTCCGCCCAAGCGAAGGCCAGATGGAAGATATATACAAGGAAGTTCGCGAAAGAATTGAAAGACATGAACGAAGTTCCTTCTGGTAAGAATTTGTCCTTCAATGCCAAATAGAACTTAACCTCAACTATGTCGTCAACAGTAGGTTCGTTTTGGGTGTATTGGGCAGCCTCTTTGTAATCAGCCTCAGTTCCATCCTGACCTGCAGCAAACAAGTATTTGGAAGTAATCTTGACTTGTTCGTTTCCACCATAAGTCTTCACTTCAGGCGTCTCACCTATTACGTTGGCAATGGCATCCTGAATTTCAATTGTATTAACAGGTTTGTCAAAACGAACTACATAGGTACGACCACCTGTGAAATCGACGCCGTAATCAAGTCCGCGAGTGCAAAGTGAAATAACACCAGCAAGCAACACTGAACCTGAGATTATATAGCAATACTTACGAGCGCCAATAAAGTTGAAGTTGACATTCTTGAATGCCTTTGCTGTTCGAGGAGTCGAGAAAGAAGGTGTCTTATCCTTGTCAAGCATACGTTCGAAAATCAAACGAGTGATGAAGATTGAAGTGAACAAAGATGCCAAGATACCTATTCCCAAAGTTACGGCGAAGCCGTGGATTGGGCCATCACCAAACTTACCGAGTACAAGGGCAGTCAACAATGTTGTAATGTTGGAGTCGAGAATTGCAGAGTAAGCATTTGAATAACCATCCTTAATTGCAAGCCTAATTCCCTTGCCAGCAGCAAGTTCCTCCTTGATACGTTCGTAGATAAGCACGTTAGAGTCAACTGCCATACCTAACGTAAGTACAATACCTGCGATACCAGACAATGTCAGCACCGCACCAAGTGAAGCAAGAACTCCGAATATCAGGAATACGTTCATCAACAAGGCAATATTTGCGGCTGCACCACCATTGCGATACCACAACAACATGAACAACAGAACGCAAACAAATGCACCGATGAACGAGATGAATCCTTTATTGATAGACTCTTGACCAAGAGACGGGCCAACAATTGTTTCTTGTTCAATGCGGGCTGGAGCAGGCATTTTACCAGACTTCAAGATGTTTGCCAAGTCCTTTGCTTCTGTAACAGAGAAATTGCCTGTAATTGAAGAACGGCCACCCTTTATTTCAGATTGAACTGTTGGGTAACTGTAAACATAATTATCAAGAACAATGGCGACACTCTTGCCAATATTCTCCTTTGTGATTCGAGCCCATTTGCGAGCGCCTTCAGCATTCATACTCATTGAAACCTCTGAAACGCCACGACCTTGTGCATATTCGTCAGATGCGTCGGTCACAACGTCACCGGAAAGAGCTGGTTGACCATCACGGCTGGTAACCTTGATAGCGATCAATTCAAAGAAGTTGCCTCCCTCGTCAAATGACTTGACACTCCACAACAACTTCAAGTTACGTGGGAACAAAGCCTTTACAAGTGGTTCATTCAACATTGCGTTGACTGCTGCAGTATCCTTAAAGTGGCAGAAACCTACAGAAGCACCTGGACGCAAGCGACCGTCTTGTGTGAAATATGGATTAAGCAATGAGAACAATGGGTAGTTCTTAGCAGCATCTGCACTATTAACATCGGCAACATTTTCAGTAGAATCTGCAGCCAACTTGTCAATCAATGAATTTGATTCAGATGTTGTTTCAGCATCAACTTCCTCAACAACTTCCTCATTAGAGTCTTCAACTGTCTCTTTAGCCTTCAAATCGTTGATTTCCTTGATTTTTGCATTTGCTTCAGCCAAATATTGATAAACTTCAGTATTGTCGTATGTTTCCCAAAATTCCAAGTTGGCAGTACCCTGCAACAATTTGCGGACACGTTCAGAATCCTTGATACCTGGCAACTCAACCAAGATACGGCCTGTATTGCCCAAACGTTGAATGTTTGGCTGAGCGACACCGAAACGGTCGATACGAGTACGCAAGATTTGGAACGAATTGCTGATAGCAGCCTCTGTCTCATCACGCAAAACATTCAAAACTTCAGCGTTGGTAGATTTGAAGTCCATCTTGCCACGAGTGGCAGATGTGTTGAATATTGCTGCCAAACTTGCATTTGGATCAATTTTCTCGAAACATTGGCCAAACAATGTAACAAAGTTGGTTTGTCCGCCTTCTGCCTTTTGCGCCTGTTTTGCCAATTCCAAAGCACGGATAAATGTTGTATCGGTGCTGTAGTTTGACAATGACTTGAGAACGTCAACCACGCTCACCTCAAGAATGACGTTCATACCGCCCTTCAAGTCAAGGCCAAGGTTGATCTCACGTTCCTTACACTCCCGGTATGTATAACCGAGCCAAACCTTCTCGCTTGCCAACGAATCAAGATAATTGTTGTAAGTGGTAAGATTTAAATTACCGTCAGCCTCTGTTGCAATGGCAGTGGCTTTCTTCTCCTGTCGCGTTGTTGCTACTGTGAAAAGGAATTGGAATGCACATACTAAAACAAGTGCAATAGCAACAAATCTAATAGCTCCTTTATTCTGCATTTTTTTAATAGTTATTGATTTCTTTTATTGTTCACTCTAGCAAAACCTAATTTGCATAAAGCACGCAAATATATCGGTTTTTTTAAAAAAGCGAAACAAAAATACTTTGATTGGCCACATAGATGCTAAAATCTGTCTATCCACTATGTCTCAAGGCTTTCAG
>CALCFP010000158.1 GCA_937900725.1 uncultured Bacteroidota bacterium
GGTCCTTTTCATAGAACTCAGTGAGATGAAGGTCGAGGTCGGGCGTTTCCGTGCCGCCGAGAGCGGCTCTTACGACGTGCATCACGAAGAAGGTCGCGACGGCGCTTCTCAGGTGGTTCGGCTTGCCGCTGATGATCTGCCTCATGTCGAAGCACATCGTGAGAAGCCTGTCGGCCTCTTCGGCGAAAACGGCGCGGCCCGTGTAGCGGAGCCACTTGCCCTTGCCGTCAATCATCTTTACGCCCAAACCGCCAGCATCGGGGTGCTCGTCCATAAATTTTACAGTCTTGCTGAAAGTGTCTTCTTCAATCATTGTGTCGGGATTGAGCAACAGCACGTATTCGCCTGTCGATTGCCTGATTGCCTGATTGTTGGCCACCGCAAAGCCTGTGTTCTTCTTGTTCTCGATCAACTTTACCTGCGGAAACTTCTCGGCCACCATTGCGCACGAGCCGTCAACCGAGTTGTTGTCGACTACAAATATTTCGGTCTCAACGCTTTGCATAGCCTTTACAACAGAGTGCAGGCATTGCTCCAGAAAGTATTTGACGTTGTAGTTTACAATTACGACCGAAAGTTTCATTACATCGATTTTTGTGTTGCGAAAATACTGTTTAATTGTCAAATTCCGTTTAATAATGTGCAATTAAATGAAGATGAGGCGACGTTTATTTTGGGCCTGCCCAATTGGATTATTGGTGAAATGATATGGATTGTGTGATATTTTTATCACATTTGTTACGTGTTATCTAAAAATGATGAAAACATCGGAACGAGTGAAATAGAATATGATTAACACATTAATAATCACAATATTTGCATTACAATAGGTGCAATTTTGATGGAAAACAAATTACCAAGCATAGAATATGTTACATTGCTTAATCAGATTAAGCAACGGGTGCTGATTGCCCAAAATAGAGCAATATATTCCGCTAATGGCGAAATGTTAAGAATGTATTGGGATATTGGCAAAATACTTCAGGAGCATAGTGAACAAGCAAAATGGGGAGACAAAATCCTAGACAGAATTTCTATTGACCTGAAAAATGAATATCCTGAAATAAAAGGCTTTACGACTAGGAATTGCAGATATATGATGCAATTCTATCGTGAATATAATCAAGAACTTACATTTGTGAAACCATCCGTTTCACAAACAGTGGATGCAGATTGCCAAATTGTGAAACCGTCCGTTTCACAAATTAGCCAGAAATATGAATTGCCTATAACAAAGGTTAGTTGGGCTCATAACGTTGCAATAATGCAAAGAGTTAAAAATATTGATGCCCGATATTGGTATATGGTTCAATGCATAAAAAACAGTTGGAGTCGCGATTTTTTGATTGAAGCGATTAAATTGGATTATTTCAATAAGCAAGGGGCTCTCGCCAACAATTTTGATTCTGCATTGCCAACTATTCAAGCCAAACAGGTGAAAGAAATGCTGAAAGACCCTTACGTTTTTGATATGCTTACATTTACTGATGAATGGTTTACATTACGCGAAAAAAAGCACTTTGCCTACAATAGAGGAATTAGAAGGAAAATTAATTATTGAGTAAGAAATAGAAAGTAAATTTTAAATTAACATATTATCAATCATAGCGTTTGCTATTTATTCGGTATCATTCTGAAACCTAGGAAATTTTAGAAAATGCAATTACTCGAATAAGTCGTGAATGCCTACGTCGAATGGCGTGGGCTTGGCTTATCTGTAATTGCGGGCAGTTCCTAGGGCCTCAGAATGTGGATAATGTTGAGTCCACGTTCTTTTTTGCCCTAATGGAATGCTCGTTAATGCTGAAATGGGTAAGTGAGCGCTACAAATTAGACGTAGAATGGAAAATACACAACGTATATCCATTGGCAGACGGCGTTACATTGGTTGTAAGGCTAAACTTGCCGAGTGGATTATGCAAACAATAGATGCAGAGACTTACAATACAGAAAGTTTTTGCGACATCTTTGCTGGTACAGCAATTATTTCTGATTTTGCTATCAACAGATATAAAAAAATCATCATCAATGATTTTTTGTATTCAAACAATATTATTTATCGGGCGTTTTATAAAATCGGTGAAGTTGATTTGCCGAAATTATTGAAAATCGTATCGAATTATAATCAAATAAACGCAGATACAATTGACGATAATTATTTCTCTATCAATTTCGGAAATAAATATTTTGATTACCAAACTGCTAAACAAATTGGTTTTATCCGTCAAGATATAGAAAACCGAAAAAGCAATTTGTCTGAAAAAGAGTACTGCATTCTTTTGGCATCGTTGATTTATAGTATAGACCGTATTGCTAATACCTTGGGACATTATGAGTCATACATAAAAAAAGAAATAAAGCCCAAACAATTAATAATCAGCCTTGTGGATTTTAAACAGTGTAAAAGCGTTGAAATTCACCAAAAAGATTCAAACCAATTGGCTCGAAGTATTTCGGCTGATGTTGTTTATATCGACCCACCATACAATTCGCGTCAATATAGTCGGTTTTATCATTTGTATGAAACTCTCGTCAAATGGGACAAACCTGTATTGAAGGGAACTGCAATGAAACCTGCCGAAGAAAATATGAGTGAATATTGTTCTTCACGAGCACCAAAAGCATTTGAAGATTTGATTTCAAATCTCAAGGCTCGTTATATTGCTGTCTCCTATAATAATACGTATCATTCAAAAAGCAGTTCGTCAAAAAATAAAATCACACTCGAACAAATAAACAACATTTTGTCAAAACGAGGTGAAACCAAAGTTTTTGAACATAAGCATCAGTTCTTCAATGCTGGTAAAACAGATTTTGAGAACCACAAAGAATTACTATTTATAACCAAAGTCAATGAAAAATAATGCGTTACGGTCGCCATTATTTTACGTTGGCGACAAGTACAAAATAGTAAATGAGATAAAATCTCATTTTCCCAATAATATAGAAACGTTTGTCGAGCCTTTTGTTGGTGGAGGCTCTGTTTTTATGAATGTTAGAGCGCAACGATTTTTGTTGAACGATATTGATAAGAACATTATTGAAATACACGAAATGTTGTGTGGTTACGCCGATTGCACAAGTAAATTCTTTGACAAAGTCAATGTAATTGTTGAACATTATGGACTCTCTTGCTCATATAAAAAGGACATTGTGCCAAATGATTTGAAAAAGGAATTTGTAAAAACATTCTATGCTAGATTTAACAAATCGGCTTATGAACAAATGAGATTGGATTATAATCAATCTGTAGAAAAAAGTCCTTTTGTGCTTTATATGCTTTTGATTTATGGATTTAACAGAATGATTAGATTCAATAAATCTGGAAATTTTAATCTTCCTGTTGGTAATGTTGATTTAAATCAAAATACAATAGATGCTTTAAATAATTATTTTGTCCAAGCAAAGCAGAAAAACCCAATTTGGTATAATCTTGATTTCGAGAATTTTGGAAATCGAATAACACTGACAATGAATGATTTCGTCTATCTCGATCCACCATATTTAATAACATTTAGCGAGTATAATAAATATTGGAATGAAGAAACAGAAAAAAGGCTATTACGTTTTTTGGATTCTTTAAATGTACAAGGAATACGTTTTGCCATATCTAACGTGACTCACTACAAAGGAAAAATCAATCAAATATTTCTTGATTGGTCTAAACGATACAATTCATATCCGATAAAAAGTAACTATATCAGTTACCACGATAATACCAATAAAGTTTTCAACGAAGTACTTGTAACCAATTATTAACTATAACAATGGTGAGAAAATTAGAATATAAGCCACTACTTTATACAACAACAATGCGTAATCCCGAACGCTTAAAATTTATGTTGTACGTATTGGCAAAATACAAAGGACAAATTTTAAATGATAATTTGGCAACCGAAATAGTTGGTGAAACCATTCGCTATGGCTTATATCGTCCAATGAAACAAAATGAATCTATTAAAGCAAAATGGAAATCAACAAATAATGGAACTTTTAGTGATTTTCTCTTGAATGATGATGAAGTGTGTTTTATGTTGAAAAACAACCCACAACACCATAAAGAAGCAGGCTTTGGTTGGGGATTTCCTTCTCGATTTGCAACTATTTATGATTTGACAAAAGAGTTAGGATTGGCATATTTTACGCCGTCGGAATCAATTGTAATTTCAGAATTAGGCGAACATTTGCTGAAATCCATTGAGGTTAACATTGAGGGCGAAAATATATTTTGCGATGTTAAAAATCCTGAATACGAACAGCAAGTTTTTTTGCAAGCGATGGCAAAATCGCAGAGAAAAAATCCTTTTGTCCGTGTTTTGAATGACAATATTCCTTTGATTTTATTATTACAAACGATAATGTTGTTAAATGCAGACGTAAATCAAAATGGGGCAGGAATTTCCCGTCGTGAATTGCCATTACTTATATTTTGGAAAAACAGTGATGCAAACGCTCTGTATGAAAGAATTGTAAAGTTGCGTAAAGATTTTGGCTACGATCCAAGTGATGAAGTTATCATTGATATTTGTATCAAAGAAATAATGGAAGGCAATTATAAAAAGTTTGATGCACAATCAATAATGAATGATTATGTAGATGAGTTTATTCGTAAAATGCGAATTACAGGACTTATTTCATTGCGTGGTGCAGGTCGTTTTATTGATATTAATAAAAATGAGTTGGAAAAAGTTGAATATGTGATTTCAAATTATTCAAATTATCAAGTCTTTTCCGATGAAAAAAAATATTTTGCACACGTCGCTGAACTTGACAAAAACTTAATACAAATTCAAGCAATTCCAATTCAACCAACAAAAGCCGAAAACTTATTAAACGACTGGTTGAAAACTTATAATTGGACTTCTATTAAAAACGAACTTGGTATTTTGTCTTCGGGTAAGACTAGTAAAGACGATGTGTTGAAATTCATTTCTGCACCTTCAAGATTGGAATTTCTTACGGCTTTGGCTATTAAATTGCAAATGCCAAATATTCACGTATTGCCAAATTATAGTTGTGATGACACAGGTTTGCCAACATCAACTGCTGGAGGTAACAAAGGTGATATAGAATGTTATGAAGATAGAAACGGCGTTTTGGTTGAAGTGACAATGGCAACAGGAAGAACTCAAACTATGATGGAAGTTTGGCCTATTGAACGACATTTGACTGATTTTCAAAAAAATCAAACTTCGCAATGTGTTTTTGTCGCACCTTCAATATATTCTGATAGTAGGAGACAGATAGAATTTGTAAGTTATTCTTCGAATGGAGAAAAACAAATTCGTCCATATTCAATTGATGAATTTATTGGTTATTTGGAGTTGAATGACTACTTATATCAAGAGAATAGACCAAATTTAGGAAAGGTCGCAGAGCCAGATCCTATTTATGGTAATTAGTTTTGTCCGAAGTGATAAAGTGAATTTTGCAAACATCGTGCCTATATGAGTCCCAGCCATATTTTTGCGGAACCAATATAGGCACTGTTTTTAAATTTTACCCCCGACAAGCACCCCGACAAGCACCCCGTCAAGCAGGTGGCTTTATTTGTTGATATAAAAACAAATATATATCTTGTGTTTTATGGTTGTTTTTGCTATATTTGTAGAAACAATTTCTTTATGGAAGACTTTTCGGAGTATTTGCGTCAAAGTGAGCCTCACAAGCAGAACCGTGCATCGTCGTGGCGCACGGCCATAGGATTGCAGGATGTTGACGGGCTTGCGCCGTCGGAGTATTTGATTGACACCGCTCGCCGAAATATCGAAGGCGAGATTTCCATTAATGAAGTCCGTGAAATGTTGGCCGATTATTATCACACTCTTGATAATCGTGCTGATATCCAACGTACTGAAGAAGCCGACAAGGTGTCGTTGCATATTGTCGAGTTGCTTAATGACAAGACGTTCTCGTTCTCGGTTGCAGGCTTTTCCGCCATTCACCGCAAATTGTTCGGCGGTGTTATGAAAACCGCAGGCGAGTTCCGCACCTACAACATAACTAAAAACGAGTGGGTGTTGCGTGGCGACACTGTTATGTACACTAGTTACGATATGATTCGCGACACGCTTGAGTACGATTTTTCGCAGGAAAAGGCGTTCGATTATCGCCATTTGTCGATGAAGGAAATTGTTCGCCATTTGTGCGCATTCGTGGCGGGTGTATGGCAGATTCACCCGTTTTGCGAAGGAAATACGCGCACTACGGCTATATTCATTATCAAATATTTGCAACAACTTGGCTTTGATGTCAATAACGACGTGTTTGCCGAAAATTCGTGGTATTTCAGGAATGCTTTGGTCAGGGCCAATTACAATAATGTCAAGTTCTCAGTGTTTTCCACTACTGAGTTTTTGGAAAAGATTTTCGGGAATATGCTTATGGGTGAATTGAACGAACTGAAAAACCGCTATATGCTGATTGGCTCTTCGTTTGACAGTGAGCGTGATGAGCATAAATGTGTGCCGTATTCTAAGGCAAGGCCGAAGAAAAAACCGACAAGCACCCCGTCAAGTATCCCGTCAAGCACCCCGTCAAGTACCCCGACAAGTTCTGCTGATAAGTGGCAGACTGACAACGAAAATATACTCAGGTTGATAGGTGCAATAGGCAACGAGAAATTGTCGGTAAGGGAAATGTTGTCGGCTGTTGGCTTGAAGAATCGGGAAAATTTCCTTGAGTATTCGTTGAATCCAGCATTGAAGGGAAAATTCGTGAAGATGCTGTATCCCGACAGGCCGACTCATCCGCGCCAGAAATATTTCCTGACAGTCAAGGGCTTGGCTGTATTCGGTTCGCTTAATGGCAATTGCGAGTCTCGGTGACTGTCGTCCGTATTTCCCTGTTTTTTGGTTGCGGTCTTGATTTTTTTTTACATTTGCGCCCGAAAAATCACAATGGGGTGCCTATAAGGCTGAGATTATACCCTTTGAACCTGAACGGGTAATGCCGTTTAGGGAAAAAGCAAAAATCAAATCACCCATTGCAATAATGTTTAATCGTCACCGCAGGTGGGGTATGCTATTGCAATTGGAAAAATTTCTGAAACGCGTTTCTTTTTCAATTTGCATTGCGATGCCTGCGTGGCACAAATTTAATTGCAATGAAAAAGAACATTTTAACAGCATTACTTCTGTTTTTCAGCGTGTTTGTGCACGCGCAGTTTTCAATTTCAGGTCACGTTTACGATAGCGGAAAGAGTCCATTGCCAAGTGTGGCTTTGCAGGTCGTCGGCACCAATTTGGGTGCCTTGACTAATTCTGATGGTGTGTATCTTATTGAAAATTTGCCAAATGGCAACTATCAACTTAAGGCGAGTTATTTAGGCTACGAACCCGAGATTGTCGATGTCAAACTTGATTCCGACAAGTCGGTCGATATTGTCTTGCAACAAAAAGCATTTGTGACACAAGAGGTTGTGGTGCGGTCGAGCCGTCTGTCGACAGTCGCGCCAGCCACCACATCGACTGTTGGCAAGGCTGACATCGAGGCGAATAATTTAGGTCAGGATATGCCGTTTCTTTTGTCGCTTCAGCCGTCGGTGGTCAGCA
>CALCFP010000159.1 GCA_937900725.1 uncultured Bacteroidota bacterium
TTCGAGGAATATTTAAAGTTTTAAAAATTCTTCTAACTGAATATGCACCAGAACTTAATAAATTAGGATATTTTTCTTTTAATACTTCTGTGTCTGGCGAACCGTTTGAGGAAGGATGGCGCGTTCTGGAACTGAAAGTGCTGGCCGATGTCGGTTTGGTCGGATTCCCGAATGCAGGAAAATCGACTCTGCTTTCGGTTGTATCGGCCGCAAAACCGAAAATTGCCGACTACGCGTTTACCACGCTTGAGCCAAACCTTGGCATTGTCTCGTATCGCGACAACCGCTCATTTGTAATGGCCGACATACCGGGAATAATTGAAGGTGCGCACGAAGGCAAAGGCTTGGGATTGAGATTTTTGCGTCACATTGAGCGAAACTCGGTACTACTATTCATGGTCCCTGCCGATTCCAACGACGTGGCTAAAGACTATGCAACCCTTATCAACGAACTCAAACTCTACAATCCGGAACTGCTCGACAAGCGACGCGTCCTAGCTGTAACAAAATGCGACATGCTCGACGACGAGCTCACTGAAGCCCTGAAAAAGACAATGCCGACTGATGTTCCGTATGTTTTCATATCATCAGTGGCAAGACAGGGACTCGAGCAACTCAAAGACCTGCTTTGGAAAGCAATAAACGACTAAAACACCATGTTTGAAACACTTGAAGCACTCGACAGACAACTTTTGCTACTGATAAACGGTGCAAACACTCCGTTTCTCGACCAATTGATGTGGATTGTTAGCGGGAAACTCACTTGGATTCCACTATATGCACTACTGCTGTTTTTCATCTGCAAGAAAGCAGGAAAGAACTGGTGGATAATGCTCATCTGCATCGGATTGGCCATTCTGCTTGCCGACCAAATATCGGTCAACTGCTTCAAGAATGTGATTCAACGCTACCGCCCAACACGCAACCTTGAAATAGGCAATCTGATCCACATTGTGAACAACTACCGTGGCGGAAAATTCGGATTCGTATCGTCGCACGCAGCCAATACATTCGCAATTTCAATGCTTGTATGCCTTTTCTTCAAAAAGAAAGCAGTATGGATTGGAATGATGACGTGGGGCGTACTTGTATGCTATTCGCGAATGTACCTCGGAGTCCACTACCCTGCCGACATAGTGTGCGGCGGTCTGCTCGGACTTGCCTGCGGATATGCGGCATACAAATTTCACGGCTGGCTATCGACATATATAGAAAAGAAACGAAGCATA
This sequence comes from uncultured Bacteroidota bacterium, assembly GCA_937900725.1. GTDB lineage: Bacteria > Bacteroidota > Bacteroidia > Bacteroidales > SZUA-534 > RUG13583. Next base: position 1,230 of record CALCFP010000159.1, read on the forward strand.
GGGCAACAACCCGACAGCAATAAACAATAACGCAATGGAGCCAATTGAAGTACTATACGAAGACAATCACCTGATTGCCATAAACAAACAAAGTTCCGACTTGGCGCAAGGCGATGCGACAGGCGATTCGCCACTTGCCGACAAAGTCGCACAATACCTGAAAGCAAAATACAACAAGCCCGGAAACGTATTTGTCGGCGTCACTCACCGTCTCGACAGGCCTGTTTCCGGCGTAATGATTTTTGCTAAGACATCGAAGGCTCTTGGCCGGATGAACCAACTCTTCAAGGAGAAATCGGAACTCGACAAGATATATTGGGCCATTGTAGAAAAACGCCCCGAAACACCACAAGGAAAACTTGTAAACTACCTGCGCAAAGACGAAGCAAAAAACAAGTCGTTCGTATGCGACAAAAACACGCCAAACGCCAAAGAGGCTCAACTTGAATACAAACTGCTTGACGAATCGGACAAATACTATCTAATTGAAGTAAAACTACTTACTGGCCGACACCACCAAATAAGGGTGCAATTGGCAAACATTGGCTGTATTATAAAAGGCGACTTGAAATACGGAGCCAAACGTTCAAATCCTGACGGCGGAATATGCCTTCACGCACGCAGGATAAGCTTCATCCATCCTGTCTCAAAACAGGAAGTGACCATTGTGGCTCCCGTTCCAGACAATTCGCTTTGGAAATTTTTTGAAGCACACCAGACAGGAGACCAGTATTAATGGCGCACCTACGAAACATACTGTGTCTATTG
>CALCFP010000160.1 GCA_937900725.1 uncultured Bacteroidota bacterium
AAGCCACTGCAACCAGAAAACAAGCCTACATTTATTACCGACAAAGAATCAGATAGGATTGCAGATTCCAAACCTGAACAATATGCAAATGCATTTTCGCCTATTGATTTCACTGAGTTAGGGATAACAATTGATTTCAAAGCTGGGCAGCCATAAAAAGCATATCTATCAATAGATGTCACAGAATTTGGAATCACAACAGACTTCAAATTGTTGCATTCACGAATTGATGACTCACCAATCGTAGTCACAGAATTTGGTATGACAACATCACCCCCATCACCAATGTATAACAATACCTTTGTCATTGTTGAATCGTAAATGAAGTTATCATCCGACACAACGTTATAGAATCTTGCGCCCCAACCATAATTACTTTCATCGAATGTGGCACTGCCATGGTAAGTGACTATGTAAACATCATAGAATGCCTGGTAACCTATAGAATTGACAGATGAAGGAACTGAAAGAGTCAAACCTGAGCAGAGACTAAAAGCAAATTCGCCAATCGATGTGACGGAATTTGGTATGACAACAGAAGTTATTTTGTCACATCCACTAAAAGCGGATTTTTCAATCGATGTTACAGATTCTGGTATGACAACCTCACCACCATCACCAACATATAACAATATCTTTGTCTTTGTTGAATCGTAAATGAAATTATCATCCGACACAACGTTATAGAACCTTGCGCCCCAGCCATAATCCCAATCATTGAATGTAGCGCTGCCATGATAAGTGACTCGGTAAACATCATAGAATGCCTGTTCACCTATGGATTTGACTGATGAAGGAACTGAAAGAGTCAAACCTGAACAGCCACTAAAAGCATAAGCGCCTATTGAATCAACAGTATTAGGAATTTCAATTGCAACGTCTGACCACATAAAACATCCGAAGAATGCAGTTGAAGAAATTCCCTTCAATTCAGACGGGAACACTACTGAAGACAAACCAGAACAACCATCGAACATTGCCGTCACAATAGATGTCATTGAATCCGAACATTTAGCGTAACACAAATTAGAGCAATTAGAAAATGCCCCTTCCCCGACACTAACCACAGAATTGGGGATGATAACAGTATCCAAATCGAAACAACCTGAAAATGCGTTTTCTTCAATAGTTTCAAGCGAGTTAGGCAGGACCAATTTGCCCTGCAAGCCTGTGAAGTTAAATGCCGATGCCGACACACCTTTAAGCGTATTAGGGAAAACTACCGATTTCAATTCGTAACAATATTCAAATGCCGCATCGCCAATGCTGACAACTGAATTTGGAATGACGACATTGCCACCTTGTCCCAAATACTTGACAATCCTGTTTTTTGATGCATCTGCAAAAAGGAAATCACCTTCAACAACACCATTTATAAACAATGCGCCCCAATAATTGCCATACACATCTATAGCAGTGCCCGAGTATTGTAAATTTCCAACTCCATAAAAAGCGTCTCGTCCAATAGCAGAAACAGATTTAGGCACAGAAAGCGTTGGCAATTCAACCCCATAGAATGCCGCATCGCCGATACTTTTGACAGATTCTGAAATAGCCACGTTTTTCAAATGTCCGCAGCCCCAAAACGCGAGGTCTGCTATCTTGGTTACAGAATTACCAATGTTTACTGTGACAAGGCTTTTGTTCTCACTAAAGACACAGCCCAAGGCATTGGTGTTATATGTAAGAGTCTCAATATTGTCACAAGCCTCGAATGCATTGTCTACGATACTTGTTACAGACGATGGAATAATAACCGACTTCAGCCCCGAGCAACCATAGAATGCTTGTGAGCCAATGCTGCACACCGTATTTGGGATGTTCACTGAGGTTATGCCGATGCAGTAACTGAATGCACCGCTGGCAATAGCGCTAACAGGGTACTTCTTACCGTCCTTTGTAATGTAGTCTGCTATTGCGACATCGTCACTTAGGCCATTTTGGGCAGAGCCGACTATCACAGTGCCGTCTTTATACAAATAATATGTGATGCCGCTGATTTCTACTGTTTCATATTCGCTTACCTTATAATATTCAGCAACCACTTTGCCACCTATTTTCAAGACGAAGTTCTTGAAAAAGACATCGCCAACGGCACGTCCGCAGTCAATCTCCAAGCGGATAGAATCGGCACCGTCAGGACCTATGAAGTAACGATATGATAAATTTTGCCACTCAGTTGAAACCAGATGGTCCGGTCCATATACGGCATTGAAACCTTCATTATTCACAATTTGAGAGTTTTCTCCTTGACTCCA
>CALCFP010000161.1 GCA_937900725.1 uncultured Bacteroidota bacterium
CACATATTTGGCATTGTAGATGAAGCCGCCTGTGCCCCACATGTAACCGATTGTATAGTCGTTGACAACCAAATTGCTGTCGTGGCCCATCTTTTCAAATTGCTCAACTACGTAAGGCGACACGTTGTTAAGGTAGTTTGGTGTCTGGCCGAAATCCTTATTGATTGGCTGCAGCAAATTCTTGCGCAACATACGCTCGATGATGTAGTCGGAAGGACATACAACGTCGTAGTCCTCATGTCCCATTTCAATTTGCTGAAGCATATTTTCGTTGATGTCGAAAGTGGCGTATTGGATTTTCACCTTCTCGCCTGTCTGCTCCTCATACCATTCCTCAAACTCGCCAATCAGGTCCTCATCGATGTAATCGGCCCAGTTGTAAACTTTAAGGATGTGTTCACGGTCTTGTGCAAAACCAAATTGCACATTAAGGCAAAGCATTGCCATCACTAAAAGCGAAAGAAAAACATTTGTCTTTTTCATTTTTTGTCTGTTTGTTAAATTTTTAAAAATGAGATTGAACCTTTTTTTTATGATTCGACCGCACATTGATGACAATGAGCAGAGTCAGAATTGCAATGAAAATAATAGTGAAAAGCGGCCGCAATTCAGGTGTCAGGCCCCCCTTGCGCGCATCAGAATAGATGAAAGTGGAAAGTGTGTCGATGCCGCTGCTTCCTTTTGTGAACAATGTCACAGCAAAATCGTCGATTGACAGCGTAAGCGACAAAATGAATCCGCTGACCATTCCTGGCCTTATTTCGGGCATTATCACCTTGCGAAGGGCCTGTCCTGGCGTGGCGCCAAGGTCGAGCGCAGCCTCGTATATATTTGGATTCATTTTAGTTAGCCTCGGCATAACGCTCAGTACCACATAAGGTGTGCAGAACGCCACGTGCGCCGTAATAATCGTGAAATATCCGCGTGCTATTCCGAAGAATACGAACAGGAGAAATATGGAAATACCTGTTATTATGTCAGGGTTTATCATTGGAATGTTATTCACGAAGTTCACCCATTTGCGTTCGCGGCTGCGCATATTGAATATGCCGATTGCGGCAACTGAGCCCAATATTGTCGATATGACAGACGCAACAAATGCAATGAGCAGCGTGTTGTAGATTGCCTGATTGAGCGATGCCTTTGCAGCACCTGAAAAAAGCGATACGTACAAACGAGTCGAGAAACCCGTCCAGTTGCCCAGCACTTTGGCCTCGGTAAACGAAAACACGCCTATTATGAAGATTGGCGCATAAAGGATTACCAGCAATAGCCACAAGTACGACTGTGAACTTATATGAAGCCAGTTGAGTTTATGTTTCATATCAAGCCTCCTCTCTCATCT
>CALCFP010000162.1 GCA_937900725.1 uncultured Bacteroidota bacterium
AGGGCATGTCATGCGGGCCGACGGCAGGCAGTCATGATTGAGGCGGCGCGCAAGACCTTCGGCCTGTGGTCCATTGACGTGGCCACCAACATTGAGTTGGGCAAACTATTCCCTAAAGACGCTGGCGTGAGAATCCCAATGTTTGTCAGTTACTCTCGAATGGCAGTCAATCCTATATATAATCCTTTCGACCCTGACGTGAAAATAAAAGAGGCTACAAAGGAAATGTCACGTGGCGAAAAGAAAGATTACATGGACGGAGTACAGGAACTGACAGAGCGCCGTAGCATCAGCTTCACCAATGTTGGTTTCAGCGGCGTTTCCAAAAAGAAACAGACTGCCCGCACTGATGAAAAGAAGAAGGACAAAAAGAAAAAGAACAGCCAGAACTCAAACAAGACACATTTCTATTCACCTTCTAACTTGAGCGCTAGTTACGCCTATGTCGAGGAGAATTTCAGCGACTACAGCACTAAGTATGACAACACCACCACTCACACAGGCTCGCTCAACTACACATTCAACAACCAGCCAAAGGCTATTGAGCCGTTCAAAAAGTCAAAACTGTTAAAGAAACCATACCTGCGCCTGATTGGTGATATCAACTTCTACCTGACTCCTGCCCAAATTGCTTGGCGTACAGGCGTCAAACGCGAATATAACGAAACCTTGCTCCGCAATATCAGCATAACTTCAGAAGGTGAAGAATATACGCCTACTTGCGACAAGTCGTTCGACTGGGAACGCGAACTGAGCATCAAGTACAACCTATCAAAAGGCATCAAGTTCACTTGGATGATGAACACCATGACTGAAATTGAAGAACCCGAAGGACTTGTCGACAAGTCGAACCGCACCGAATATGAACAGTTCAAGAAAGACGTTTGGGAGTCGATACTCGAAGGTGGCCGTGCATTAGAGCACAACCAAAAGTTCACCGCATCATACACTGTGCCTATCAACAAGATACCTTTGCTAAACTGGACATCGCTGACTGCCCGCTATTCATCTACATACAAATGGGACCGCGCACCTGAAGTACGTGACAGCACTCTTTATCCTGGCAACGTTATCGGCAACACAAACCAGATAACCATCAACGCACAAGGCAATCTCGACAACTTGTACAAAAAACTCAAGCCTCTCGACGAGTTGACAAAGAAATACAAGCAGACACGCGAGAAACGTCTTGCCGCACATAATGTAGATGTGACAGCAACCAAGAGCGGTTTCAAGGCAAGAAAAGGCGTTGCCAAGGATTTCGCCCATAACCTTCACACCTCTGAAGACATTATGGTGAAAGTCACCAACAAAGACGGAGTGGAGATTAAATCCACATTCGAGATTGTAAACGACAACCGTGTCAAGGTCAAGGTAGATGAAGACATTGAAGAAGCCACAGTAACAGTGACCGGCAAGCGTGCCGTCACCGACTCACCCGCCAAAAGAGTGATGGAAGGCGTGGCCCTTGCTGCTATTGGTGTAAAGAACGTATCGTTCACATACACTGAAAACAATGCAATGACTATTGAAGGCTACAGGCCAAACTACGGTTTTTCTGACCTGAAAAACGCCCCAGGTTGGGCGTTCGTATTTGGCAAGCAGGACACCTCAATTGCTGAACGCTCGGCACGTATGGGATACATGATTGACAACATCGACCTCCTTCAGCCGTTCCAGACATCGAACCAGCGCCGCGTTGACCTCAAAGCCACTTTCCAACCAGTCAAGGTACTTAAGATTGACTTTACCGGACAACGTACAATTACCAAAAAATCAAGCGAATACTATTTGGTCGGCGCATTTAACACTGAACTCGACGAGTACGACGTTTACCGCTCAACACGTATGGAGGCCGGAGCCTACAATGTCAACGTCTGGACCTTGAAGACTTCGTTCAACAAACGTCCGACTGAGAAGAACACATCTTCTGAAGCCTTTGAGGATTATAAACGCAAACTTTACGAATTCGCGTGGGAGCAAGCAAAACTGCGTCAGGAAAAAGTTCCTGACGGCTATTACTATTACCCAGGAACAATGTCTGATACAACCATGCCTGTCGGCTATTCCATATCAAACCCTGACATTGCCGTGCCTGCGTTCCTTTCAGCATACACCGGTCACAACAACGGAATCGACTTTACAAACTGGAAAAACTTCCGGCCTGGATGGCGCCTGAAATACGACGGCCTGACCGCTTACAAGAAAATTGGCAAGCACTGCAAATCCGTATCCCTGTCACACGCCTATACAAGCACGTTCAGCGTAGGCTCGTACTATAGCAACAAACTTTACAACTACGCCCAGGCAAAAAGCCCGGAATTCGGCAATATGTCGTGGGCGGTCAGCAGCATCGACAACTCACTGTTTGTGCCATATTACGACATAACATCGTTCTCAATAACCGAGTCCTTCTCGCCATTGTTTGGAGTCGATGTCACCTGGCTCAACAGTATGAGCACCAAGTTCGAGTTCAAGCGTAGCCGTACAATGACTATGAACTTGACCAACAGCCAGATGCTCGAAATGTACAAGCGCGACTATGTGATTGGATTGGGCTACCGCATTCAGGAACTTGTATTGCCGTTCAAGAACCGTTTGGGCGAGCAGTTTGTCAGCGATTTCAACCTTCGTGCCGACCTTACAATCAGCGACAACATCACCGTAACCCGTGACCTTCTGCTGAATATGGACGAAGTAACATCGGGTCAGTTGGGTATGGCAATGAGCGTTTCGGGCGAATATGAACTTAACGACAAAGTCACTCTCAAGTTGTA
>CALCFP010000163.1 GCA_937900725.1 uncultured Bacteroidota bacterium
GTTTCGGTGGCTGGTTTTTTATGTTCTTGAATGCACTCTGCCATTTCTCCACAAGTTCGCGCAATTCGGCGTCTAGATCCGATACTCGGCAGTTCTCGGCAACTGTGCGTACTATTACTCCAAAATTCTTGGGCTTAACGCTTTGTACCATTTGTCGCAGTCTGTCGCGTTCCTCTTGCGACTGGATTTTTTGCGATATCGAAATCTTGTCGGAAAAAGGTATCAGCACCAGATTGCGGCCAGCAATTGAAATCTCTGAAGTCAGGCGTGGTCCTTTTGTCGATATTGGCTCTTTTGCAATTTGAACTAATATGGCTTGCCCTTCACGAAGCACTTGGCTGATTTTTCCGTGCTTGTCAATGTCATCTTCCATATCGAAGTTGCTAATCGATGTAAGAGGATTCTTGTGGTCTAATTGGCCCTGAACGAATTTGTTTATGGAACGAAATTGCGGCCCTAGGTCCAGATAGTGGAGAAAGGCGTCTTTTTCGTAGCCCACGTCGACAAACGCAGCATTCAGTCCGGGCATGATCTTTTTCACCTTGCCCAGGTAAATGTCGCCAACAGAAAAGTTTGTGTTGGTCTTTTCGCGGTTGAGTTCAACCAGCGTTTTGTCTTCTACAAGTGCAATCACAACTTCCGATGAAGTCGCGTTTATCACCAATTCCTTATTCACGTGTTTAATGTTTTTAGGCGGGTCATAGACTCGCTCTTTATGTTTTATTAATGGGCAGATTGCTTATGTTGTTGTCTGCCATTTGTTTCCAATTAACGTTGGCACGTATTGGGTAAAGAAGAATTGCCTATAAAAACAATAAACCTTAAGAGCATGCTCTGAAGGTTTATTGCTAGTTCATCAAAAGAGATTATTTCTTTTTGTGACGATTCTTGCGAAGGCGTTTTTTACGCTTGTGCGTAGCCATTTTGTGCCTTTTGTGCTTCTTTCCGTTTGGCATAATCGTATTGTTTTAAAAATTATTTTACATTAGTCTTTACCTTAACCATAAATGTCTTTGCAGGCTTGAACGCTGGAATGAAGTGTTCTGGAACTATCAAAGATGTATTCTTTGAAATGTTGCGTGCAGTCTTTTGTGCTCTTTTCTTGTTGATGAAACTGCCAAAACCTCTTAAATATACATTCTCGCCATTTTCAAGTGCAGCCTGGATTTCTTCCATCATCGACTCTATAACCTTTTGGCTGACAACTTTTTCAATGCCTGTGTTTTTCGAAATCTCGCTAACGATATCCGCTTTTGTCATTGCTAAAATCTTTTATAATCAAATAATTAATTTTCCTTCAAAAGTGTCTGCAAATATAGGCTAATAATTCAATTGCGAAAAATAATAACGTTTTTTTTTTAATGTGCGGAATTGTTTTGTATGTAGCTATATTTCATCGATTTAATGAATTTTGACGCAAATTTTCTTCCCGGCAACCATCTAATCACTCATTCGTTGTTGCTGTTGACTAAGTCAAATGGCAAGTCTGCAATATGCCGGAATCCTTCAACTGAGGTTTTTGCAGTAACTGGTGACTAGTTTTTGTATCTTGCTGATTAGGTACGGTTTTGTTATTAATTCTGTGAAGCCTGTGGCTGAAAATTCCGAGAAGAAGTCTTCCGGATTGTGTGCTGTGAGTGCAATTATTGGCACTTGCGACTTTGTGTTTCCTGATTTCCGGATAGCGTCGGTCGTCTCTATTCCGTTCATCACGGGCATTTCTATGTCCATGAGAATCATGTCGAAATTGTTGCGGTTGAACTCTTCAATCGCCTCTGCGCCATTTTTCGCGGTAGTGCAGTTGCATCCTATCGATGTGGCAATGTCGGTCAACAGCATCCTGTTAATCAATATGTCATCCACTATGAGTAAATTGGGCTTACGCATAACTTGTGTGTTTGTTTGGTTCTATTTTAATGTCTAAACAACTGACTACCGTTTTTGTTCAGGAATTTCGCTTATTTCTCAATAAAAATCTCAAATTCTTGATAAATAGGTTTTTGAATATGATGAATGATTCCTGTTTTGTGTCAGTAATCCTAAATCTCAAAGAATTCATCCTTGAAATTGACAAGGTATAGACGCTCGGTTGGGCGAGTGAATGCGGTGTACAGCCAGCGGCGGAACTCAATGTCGAGCATGTCGTCGGCAAGCCAGCCCTGATCTATGAACACTGCTTTCCATTGTCCGCCTTGCGCCTTGTGGCAAGTTATGGCGTAGCTGAACTTCACTTGCAGTGCGTTGAAGAACGGGTTCTCCTTCACCTTTTTTATCCGTTCGCGTTTGGTCCTGATGTCGGCATAGTCTTCAAGCACAAGGTTGAACAGTTTCTGGTTCTCTTCCCATGTCAATGATGGCGATTCCGACATCAGCGTGTCGAGCATTATCTTTGTATTGATTTCAAGGCCTGGATAGTCCACAATTTCAAGGTCGACATCGGCGAAGCGGAATCCGTATAACTCGTGATACTTGCCAATGCGCGTTATTTTTGCAATGTCGCCGTTGGCCAGAAATGGCGTCTGTCCCTTTTCCTCGTCGCTTAGCCAGAAATAGTTGTTTTTCACAATCATTAGTTGATCGCCTTTGGCTATTTCTTCCTCGCGCCAAAGTATGGTGCGTCTTATGCCTTCGTTGTATTTGTTCGCACGCTTGTTTGAACGGCAAAGGATCATTGTGTTTTCGATGCCGAATTCGTCGTAGCAGTTCTCTATCTCTTCAATCAGTTCGGAACCGCTGATTCTGCGAACATCGGCATGACATTTTGTCGTGAGCTGCGGATATCCTGTGCGGTTGTCGCTCATCTCGTTACGCAGGTTTGTGGCGTTTAGTAGTATGCCAGATCCTTCTGTCTGCCTTACAACCTGTGTCAGTTCAAATTCTGTTGCGTTGAACCCCGTTTCCTCAATGGCCTTGATGTCGAGGGCGGGGCTCACGGTCAGCCCTACGGGCGGAAGCTGGGCTGTGTCGCCGACAAGAATCAGTTTGCACATTTCGCCCGAATATACATATTCAAACAGGTCGTCGAGCAGATGCCCAGTACCGAAGATGGAGTTTTCTGACGATGAGTTGGCTATCATCGATGCCTCATCTACTATGAATATGGTGCGTTGGTGAGTGTTCTTGTCGAGTGCAAATTCGCCAAGTCCTGTGGCTGACGATTTCTGTCTGTATATTTTCTTGTGTATGGTGTAGGCCGGATGCCCCGAATAGTTCGACAGCACTTTCGCGGCGCGTCCGGTTGGGGCCAGCAGCACTGACTTGAATCCAATCTTTGGCAATGATTTTACCAATGCGCCAACTATCGATGTCTTACCTGTGCCTGCGTATCCCTTTATAATAAGTGTGTCGTCGCGATGGTTGGGCGAGTAGTAGTTGCCTATAAAGTCGCTCAAACGGCCAATAAGTTCCTGCTGGTCCGTAGTTGGGACGTATCCAAGCGAATCAATTAGCCGTTCTGAAATGTTTTTATTCATGCCACGAACTAAAATAAAACAAACGGAATTGCCAAACTAAAATAAATTTTATATTTGCACTCGTTTGCGAAACACGCTGTCCGTTGCAAGCGTAACGCTCATTTGTTGATTCGTGGATTCTTTTAGATTAATTATTAAATATTTATATGTAATGAAAACAATTCTTCATCTTGTGTTAGTGGCTTTGATAGCGTTTCTTGCTTACGAAACAGTATTGAGCATTCAGGAACCTATCGAATTTCAAAAGGAACAATCAAAACGTTATGCGGTTACCATTCAGAAACTGAAAGACATCAGAACTGCCGAAAACGCGATTAAGGAGGTTACAGGCGATTACACTGCAAGTTTCGACACTCTTATCGATTTTGTTAAGACTGGTCAATTCTCTGTAATCCGCAAAGTCGGTGAAATTCCTGAAGATTTGTTAGGTCAAATAACAGAAAAGGAAGCCATCGCAAAAGGCATGATTGTACGTGATACAACAAAGGTTTCTATTTTGGACTCTTTGTTCCGTGGAAACTCTGGCATTGACACTTTGCGTTTCATCCCTTGGGGTGGCGGACGTGAATTTACATTGAAAAAAGGTGTGATTGAAACAGCTTCAAAGTTGAAGGTTAAGGTGTTTGAGGCTTCTGCGCCTAGCAAGTACATCCTTTCTGGCCTCGACGAACAGGAAATCATCAATTACAACGATGGACTTCCATACAAAGGCTTGAAAGTTGGCTCTATTACAGAAGTCAACAACGGAGCCGGAAACTGGGAATAATCAATCGCAGGGATATTGTGCAACATATCCATTTCATAGACAAATCGTTTGACTACGTCAACGTTAGCAAATATCACTTATCCCTTCAGGTTTTCCTGAAGGGATTTTCGTTTTCTGTGCTCGACCGTGAACGAAACAAGTATGTGGCGTTGGCTCACTATCCGTTCAGCCGTGTCACGTCATATCGCACATTGGTGAGGCAGATTGACGAGATTGTCGCCAACGAACCTTTGTTGCAGAGCCAGTTCAGCCATGTGAAACTGCTCTTCGCTACTGTAAACTATACATTTGTCCCTTCGTCTTTCTATTCTGCTGGCGAAGAGACTCGATGGTTTAGGTTTAACCATGATTGTCCGGACCGTAACAGTGTTCATTGCTCATATTATGGACAGTCGTGCTGAACAAGCCGATATCAACGGTATTCAAG
>CALCFP010000164.1 GCA_937900725.1 uncultured Bacteroidota bacterium
GTAATTGATTTCGCCTGTCATCTTTGCGAATTCTTCAATCCAGTATTCATCTACATTGCTTGTTTCCAAAAACAATAGCCGTTTTTCATCGCCTACAGTGTACAATGAATCCATTTTATCTGAAAGGGCTTTACGTTCTTCCTGTGATAAATTGTTATTGTTTCGTTCGGCGCTTATCTTGGTTAATTCAATTAATATATCTTTTGTTGCATCGTTGATTTTGTTGTCGAACTGCTGGCGGGGGTTTTTGCTGTCAAATGACCAGTTGTTGGTATAGATGCCGGAGCCAGAAACTGTCGATTCGCAATTTGCTTTTACATATAAGTTTCGTGAACTGTACATATTGCCAATTTTGCAAATAATAGAGTATCTATTTGCTCCTGTAAGAGAATCGCAGTTGTATACATGGCGGAAAGTTCCGTCTGTTATGGTGTCGCTATAAACGCATACACCGCTATTCCCGTCCATTTTGTATATCACGATTACCGAGCCTTCTTCCAAATCTGTAAGGTTGAAATCAATGGTTGTCTCAGCCTTGTGGCACGATGTCAGCATTGTGGCCACTATGGTGGTTAATAAAAGTAAGTGTTTCATGGTATTTATGATTTGGAATAAAAAAGTCTTGATGCTTTACATCAAGACTTTTTTTGAAGTATATGTTATTTAAAGAATAGTTGTAGGGTTTCAGTCAGGTAGTCGCGTGCGTTCATCCACGTGTGACCGCCTGCGGTTTCCTTGTACTTATATTCGATGCCTTTTTGGTCGAAGTATTCGCGGTGTGTCTTGACGTGTTCATATAGGAAATCGTCGCTACCAACGCCATACCACAGAACCTTGAATTTTGCCTTCATATTCTCAGGAGTCATAAGGTCGGCGAAGTATTTGTCCATAAGTTCGGGGATCAGGTATGCGCTGTATGACGCCATATTTGCGAACTTGTCAGGATTGGTGAATGCTGTAAACTGCGATTGTCCGCCACCGCGTGAGAATCCTGCAATGGCACGGCTTTCACGGTCGTTGATTGTACGGAAGTTGCTTTCCACAAACGGCATTATCTCATTTACAAGAACTCTTGAGAACTGCTCGTACATGCTTGCTGCCTGCATGTTTGCAGGATTAGGTGTGCCGTGTAGCATATTGCCGTAAGGCAGAACGACAATCATTGGAACGGCCTTGCCTTCTGCTATCAGGTTGTCAAGAATGGTGTTGAATTTGCCAACCTTGAACCAAGTCTCTTCGGTGTCGGTAGTGCCACTTACCAAGTAGAATACAGGGTATTTCTTGTCAGGATTTTGTTCGTATTCGGCAGGAGTGTACACAATGAGTGGACGGTTCACTTTTAGTTCATCTGACTTGTATGTCATGTATGTGACGCGACCGTGAGGTACGTCTTTAATGGTGTAAGGCATGTTATAGTCAGGAACTTCAAAAAGTGATGCCTTGAAATTCTCGTTAGGGAACACGTTCATGTTGGCAGGGTCGGAAATTGACACGCCATCAACAATGAAGTTGTATGGATAGATGTCCGGAGTCTTTGGCGTCAGTGTTATTGACCAGATGCCTTTTGAGTTCTTGACCATTGGTTGGTTCCCGTCGGTGAATTGGCTCGAGAACTCAACTTTTTGCGCATTTGGGGCATATACGTTGAATGTTGCCGATCGGAGTTTTGCTGCAGTCTCGTCTTCAACCAATTGGTTCTTTTCCCTGTCGAAACGGAACTTCATCATGTGCAATACAGGTGAAACCAGGTCATTGGCGCGTGGGTTTGAAAGGTCTTTTGCCTTGATGCCTTGAAGTTCAAGCATTTTCACGGCGTAACGACGGCCAAGCATTCTGTAGCCTTCTGCGTTGAAGTGTAGTTGGTCGAAGTTCTCGGGGCAGCCGCTTGAACTTATTGCGTATGAGTTCTTTATGACTTCTGGTAGACGGTTGATGACTGGATTGTGTCCAGCGCAGGTGCCGCCACGGTCGGAGTTTACAACCTCGCCAGCCAGCAATGGAACTTCGTCTGGGTTAAGGTTGAGGTCTTTCATCAAGTCGTCATAAACAGATTTTACCATTCCTAGCCATGCTTCCTGACCAGTGTTGGTCTCTCCTTGATGAAGCAGGATGCCTTTGATGACTCCGCCTTTCTTTTGTGCTATTTTTGCCATGTCAACCAAACGTTGGTATGGGTTGTTGTCGTATTCCTTCAGCATGCTTACCATCCATTCGGGGCATTTAGTGCAGTAACTTGCAATGCTGTCTTTCATGAATGCCTTTATGTCGCAACCGCCAATTGCCACGTTGATTACGCAGATGCTTACGTTCTCTGGCAAGTTTTCAACCATGGTGCGCCCGAAGTAATCGACAGGAGTGAGGCCTGTATTTTCACGGCACAAAGGCGGAACAGCAGGGTACATTTGGCCCATTTTACGTCCCATATTCTTGAAATCGACGGCTGCCATCATCAAATAGCGAGAGTCGATGCCTTCACGGTCGCAGTCTTCAATTTTGGCGTTGCCTTCCATGTTTGACTGACCAAAGCAGAGATAAATCTGCATTTCCTTTTTGTCTTTTGCTGATGCGGTGAAGCATGCAACAAGACAAATGATTGCTAATAATTTTTTCATTTTATTATGTTTAGATGTTTTAAGTGGTTACTGCTGTGCTATTACAAATCCGCCACGAGCCATGCATTTTATTGTGTCTGGCAATTCGTTGGCCTTGATTGTCGATATTTTCCAAGGTGAATCTGCGTTGCCGCTGTCTTCGAACAATGTGAAGTTGCCATTGGCTATGAAGTTAAGGTCAATGTCGATGTCGCGCTCGTTGTCAGAGCCGTTTATGCCTGCAATGTACCATTTGCCGGCACATTTGCGGGCCATTACGACATATTCTCCAGGATATCCGCAAACAAGTTTTGTGTCGTCCCATACGGTTGGCAGGTTGCTGAAGAATTTTTGCACTTCGCCAGGTTGCGACAGGTAACTTGTCGGTCTATCAGCAAGATGAAGCAATCCTGATTCGAATAATACGGTTAATGCCAATTCATGTGCATTTGAAGTTATGTGTGGAAACTGCGAGTCGGTGAATGTGCAAGGAGTGTAGTCCATTGAGCCTACAACGCCTCGAGTGAATGGTAGTGTTGCATTGTGTGCTGCGGCTCTTTCAGTAAGGAAAGGAGCGTTGTTGTACCATTCGGCACCCATCACGGCTTCGGTGCTCATCAGGTTGGGATAGGTGCGACAGAGGCCCGTAGGTTTGATGGGCTCGTGGACATTCAGTGCGATATGATGGCGCGCAGCGCACTCGACCGCGCGCTGATAATGGGATACGCCGTAGCGGGAGTGGTGCAGCTCGCGGTTGGGGAAACCGCCCGCATAGCCGGTCTTGACATAATGGACACCCAGCTGTTCGCAGAGAGCGAAAGCCTCCTTCATCTGCTCCTCATAGTGGGGCAGATTGCCACCCGTTTCGTGGTGCAGAATCAGTTCCACACCCCGACGGCGGGCATGGTCCGCCACCTTGGGCAGGTCGAGGTCCGGGGCCGCATGAAGATAG
>CALCFP010000165.1 GCA_937900725.1 uncultured Bacteroidota bacterium
TGGCTAACTGCGTAACAGCAGGCGTTGGCGTTCCTTCGGGTGCTTCTGATGCTCAATTGCTTTCTATCTTGAACGCACAAAGCAAGTCAGTAATCAAGAAGGTGCTTAATGGCCTTACTTACATCGCTTTAAACGCAAGTGAACTTACCTTTACGGCTTCGGCTGATAGCACAGGCAAGTCAATCGCAGTCACATCAAATGCAACTGTTACAGCAACCGACAGTGCAGACTGGACTACTTTGAGCGTAGGCTCGGATAATGCAGTATTGGTTAAGGTTTCTGCTAACACAGGTTCACCTGCAACCGCACGTGAATCGGTAGTAACAGTCACAGCCAAAACAGGTTTGGCACTGACATTCAAGATTAAACAGTCCGCTTAACTATGACAATCAGTGAAGCAATATTAAATTGTGTAAACTATCCGCTAACAGAGGGGCAGACAACCCCTCTGTTAATCAAGCGGGGGTTGGATGCAACGGCTACCTTTACAGCCGAAATAGCCAACTCGCAAGCCTACGAATTGGCATACGCCGATGTGTTGAGGTTTGTCGCTACTATGGTTAACTTGTCACAAGGTGGCAGTGTTACCCAAGCGAACGTGGCAGAATTGAGAGGCACGGCAAATGCTATCTATAGGAAGTACGGCGAGGGTGTGATAGGCGATAGCGCAGTGGTAACAATATTAGATTAACAATATGTTAGTATTCAGCAACGGAACATTGGAGTACAACATCGGCGAGGGCAACCCCTCAATGGATGCCAACGGCAACCCGATTAAAAGCAACTTTTCGACACGTTCGGTTAAGTGCAATATCGAAACATCAACATTCGACAGGTCGGGCAACTATGGAGACGGCACGAACACAAACAGCACATACACTATATATGTAGATATGTCTGGTGTTCCTGCAGATTGGAATCCGATGAATGTAAGGCTGACACACAAGCGCAAAGGCCTATTAGGCGAGTTCACGGTGCAAAGGGTGGAGTTCTACGAACTTACACAAACTATCGTTCTATGGGTATAAAAATAGACATCGGGGATTTGGGCGCAGAAATACGAAAGGCAAAAGAGAAGGTTGAACACGACATTATCGAAGCCTTGAAATATTGCGGTGAGCAGGCGGTCAATTATGCACGCAAACACGGCACATACAAAGACCACACGGCGAACTTGCGCTCAAGCATCCATTATATTGTCGCAAAAAACGGCGATATACTTGCGAGCAGTGAAGGCGATGACCCGCTTTCCGTAACCGATGAAAACGGCGAAACCCACACGGGCGATGAAGGTAAGGCAACGGGCTTGGCATACGCAAAGAACCTATCACAGCAAGAAAAGAATGGGTTTGTTTTAGTTGTTGTGGCAGGAATGCAGTATGCTGAGTATGTTGAACGTAGGGGCTACGATGTACTTGCAGGCGCACAGATAGAGACAGAGGGCATATTTAAACAAGTTATTGAACAATTATGATTACAGGGCAGGAAGTTGAAGATTACGTTTTCGAGCGAGTCCGACTATTAGACTTAGGCATAAACGGCAAAGTCTATAAGCACGGCACACGTCCTATCGACAGCAAAAAGGAAGATTGTGTAGTAACCTTCTTGACAGGCACGACAGGACAGATACAGCAAGTTGAGGCAGTAGTCAATATTTATGTTCCCGACATCAAGGTCAAAAACGGCTTGTATATGCGCGACATTGCAAGGTGTAAGCAGGTTGAGCAAAGGCTTAAAAGCGTATGCGACGACCTCGACAGCCAAGCGATGCAATGTGAGTTGAGCGGTGCAATTGTAACCATTGAAGAGCCAAGCATCAAACAGCATTTTGTTTCACTTAAATTAAGATTTTATCATTTTAACTTTTAAAAATTAAGAAAATGGCAAGAAAAGCAATAGCAGGCTTGATGGCAGTAGAATATACTTCTATTCCAGTGGGCGGTGGGGCACCAACAGGCGCAGCCACTTGGACAAAGTTCGGCGATACACTTGAAGGCACTTGCAACGTTGACACAGCAGACCCCGAGGTTAGCGAGGTTAACGTAGAAGAGAGCGACACACCTGTATTGTCTAACGAAAAGGGCGGTTCTACCACTTTGAAGTGGACTACCGTAAACCCGAACGAAACAGCAATTGTGGCCTTGATGGGAGGTACTTACGACAGCGAAAACCACAAATGGTCGGCACCATTGTCAATTCACAAGTCAGAGGTGGCTATCCGCTTCACCGCAAAAACAGGACACAAGATTATGTATCCGCGTGTTTCAGTAGTAGGAAAATTGGCAGGCGACTTGACAAAAGACGGTGTGCTTGGCTTTGAATGCACAGGCACGGTTTTAGCACCCGCAGACGGTACAACTTCTCCGCTTATCATTGACGATAGCGCAGTTGTATAAGTTGTTTACAAGCGTTTCTAAAGCCTTGTTGGTGGTTATATTCGGCTATCAATAAGGCTTTTTTTTATGGATAACGAAAAACTACAACAAGATGAACTAACCCGCCTATTAGGCGAGAAAAGACCTATCCTTATAGGCACACGCACATTCTACTATTACGAACCATCGCTCGCCGTGCTTGATGCGATGAGCAAAGAGTGGGTTAAACTGCCGGATGTGTCAAAAGACCTTGCAGACATAAGCAACGGAAAGACAAACGACCTTGCACCAGTGTTGGCAAAGGCAAAGGACTTGATAATTAAGCACGCTTACGGTATGAGCAAGAGCATAGCCATTGCCATTATTGGTGAAGGCTATTTCAAGACGTTTGGCAAAAGACGTGCAAAAAGGCTTGCAGGCTACATATACAGACATATCACAAGCAAGCAGTTGAGCAAGATAAGCACCGAATTGCAATCAGCGACAGGCCTTGTGGATTTTATGATTTCTATTCGGTTGATGTCGACCGCTACGACGACGATAGCGAAGAATCGAGTAGAGTAGTGGGCTTGAACAGCACACACGGCAGACGGGGAGCGATATGCGCACAGATGGGGTGGAGTTGGCATTTTTTAAACCACGAGATTAGTTGGGCGTTGGTTCAGCGGATAATGTCCGACCAAGCAAGGGTGGTTGACAAGAACAAGAAGACAACGAGAATAGAAATAACGGAAGATAACGCAGACAGCGTATTTTCAATGTTAAAGGCAATGTTTTAGATATGGCAGAGTTAAATTTTAAATTTGAAGTTGACGACAGCAGTTTCGAGCAGGCTGTGAATAAGTCCATTGGCGACATACACCGATTAGCCAATGAATGCAACCTGAGCGGAAAGGAAGTCGAC
>CALCFP010000166.1 GCA_937900725.1 uncultured Bacteroidota bacterium
TACTCTTACTATTAGAATGGCAGAAGATCTTACTAATTTCTTAAAAGAACGCGGAATTAAAGTTGTTTATTTACATCACGAAACTAAAACTCTTGAAAGAAGCGAAATTATTTATCAATTAAGAAAAGGTAAATATGATGTTCTTGTTGGTATCAACCTTTTAAGAGAAGGTTTGGATATTCCTGAAGTTTCATTAATTTCTATTTTAGATGCTGATAAAGAAGGTTTCTTAAGAAGCACAAGATCTCTTATTCAAATTACTGGTAGAGCTGCAAGAAACGCTAACGGTAAAGTCATCATGTATGCTGATACAGTAACCGAATCAATGCAAAATTGTATTGATGAAACAAACCGTAGAAGAGCAATTCAAGCGGCTTTTAACGAGGAAAACGGAATTGTTCCAATGACAATCATTAAGGAAATTAGACCTCCAATTCATAATGCAGATGACGACATTTCCGAAACTGAGTACATCAAAAAGCATGCTAGTAAATCTGAAATTCAAGCAAGAATTAAGGAATACGAAAAGCAGATGAAGCAAGCCGCTAAGGATTTCAACTTTGAAAAGGCTGCAGAACTCAGGGATATTATCTTAGAAATGAAAAGTGAACTGTAGTTTAAATAATATTTTGTTTGCTTTAGCAATAAATATTAGTTATTATAATTTACGCTACTAGAAAGGACGGAATTTAATATGTTAAATTGGTACGACTGGATTTTAATGGCATTTGCGATTCTTATTATCGTCCTTTGCTTATTACAAGGTGGTAAATCAGAAGGTGCTTCTGGTGCTATCACTGGTGGTGGATTAAACGTCTTCGTTAAACAAAAAGAAAGAGGCGCTGAAAAAGTTGTTTCTATTCTCACACTTGTAGCTGCTATTATCTTCTTCGTAATTGCAGTCATCATTGAATGTGTTGGCGTTGCTGCTTAATTAAATCTTAAAAAAGTACAAAAAAATACCGGTTATAAACCGGTTTTTTTATTTCTTGTTAAACACCTTAAAATTTCTGTTGTTAAATAAGTAATTTGATTTTATATTATATCCTAATTCTTCAAAGCCTTTTATTAAAGGTTCAATTTTTGCATTTTTGTCACCAACCTGAATTATGTAAGGCGAATCAGTGCCAATGACTGCATCGTCAGAGTATTTAATGTTCTGGTCAACAACAACGGTGCTGTCGGCATCGATAAAGTATATATGGAACTTGAGCGCATCAGCCGATTCATTGCCAGCAATAGTGATATAGTACAAATTGTCGGCAGACTGACGTGCCGAACCTCGGCAAACATCACCCGCAAACACTCCAACTTCTACATTGCCAAGCGGTTTGACGCCATCCATTACTTTTGCAACCATTACCATGTTTCCAGAGAACAAAGCATCGTTGACATTAAAGTGCAAGTCACCTTCAGAATCGCCTTCGCCTCCCTTGACAGATAATTTAGGATACTTGAACGAGATGGTGCTATCGGCATTTGAATAGAACACGTAACCTGAACCTGGACGCATATATTCAAGAGATCCGACCCACTCATAGCCATTATACATGGCAAATTGTGTCTGTGACTTGACAATGTCGCCGTTGATGGCGTCAAAGTCGGCAAGAGCCGTATTGATGTCCATGCTAATCTGTGGCAGATAGCCAATCCAGTTCCATCCGCTGTTTACATATATTGGTGTGCTAGTTTCATCAACAGGCAAGCCTATCAGGTTCAATGTTGACGATTTAGACATACGCAACTTGTACATCTTGGATACTGACATGTCGGAATTGGTTTCCATCAGGAAGCCGTTGGTTTTGCTCTTGGCGCTCTTAAGGTCGTGATCCAAATCAGCCAATATTTCTTTAGCTGACAAAGATTCTGGTTCAACATTCATTGACACCCAGTTCCATCCAGCCTTAAGCTCTATTTTTTGTTCATGCATGTCGGCAGTGCTGAATGCTACTGGCTCACTCATTGAGCCTTCAATTGCACCTTGCCTGAAAGTGATTTTTTTGGAACTTTCAACTACTGGATATACAGTACCTGTGCTGGCATCGAAAACCCTGAATGTCAATTGTTCGCCAAAATCAACGCTATCACCGTAAACAGTCATCATCAGATAGTAGGCATTGTATCTCTCGTAATATTTTGGAGAGCAGACGCCAACAATCTTGTTATTTGCATACACGGCCAACATATCCTCTACATCTTCGCTAATTTCACCGTTGACAGAAAGAGTTCCTACAATATTCATTGCATATTCAAAATCAGCGGCATTGATATTCCATTCAGGTTTTTGCCCTGTGACATTCAGGCTTACCACAAACGGTTCGTCGATGTTGTTGTTGC
This sequence comes from uncultured Bacteroidota bacterium, assembly GCA_937900725.1. Classification (GTDB taxonomy): domain Bacteria; phylum Bacteroidota; class Bacteroidia; order Bacteroidales; family SZUA-534; genus RUG13583. Next base: position 2,338 of record CALCFP010000166.1, read on the forward strand.
CTGTCAGATAGACAGTTTCCTCGTATCTGCCTATTGGAGTTGATTCTTCAATTGAGAATTTGACAGTCTCGTTCGACAAAGCAGCCAAAGTGCCGTTTGTCTTGCTAGCATGCAGCCAAGCAGGCAAGTTGGTAATTGACCAGTTCTCGGTGCTGCCGCTCTGATTCACAATGCTTACAGCGAACTCGTATTCGTCGTAGAGTTCCTTCTTGACTGATTTGGAATTGTCGGCCCATTTAAGCTGGTTTCGATTTACGAAAGCAGTCCAGTGGATAGGCTCGCATATATTGCCGTTGACATCGACCACGTCTTTGAGGGTGAATTCAAGAGTGCAGCCTTCAATGCGTGAGGCTTCCTCAGTGACATTGATGACAATTTTAGAGTCAGATGCCACATAGCCGAACTTGACACTCTCAAGCTGACGTGACTCTTTGAGTGCAGGAGCCAGTGTTGACGCTTCGGCATTGACATTGGCGGCTTTCAGAATGGCAACTGAAGGATTTGCCGCATGTCTGGCAGTTGTAACATAGTCAACAGTGCTGAATTCAGTAACGTCCTGATTGAAATCGTCGACATAAGTGTGTTCAAACGGATAGTAGGCAACCAATCCTGGCTCATTTCCATGTATCCTGCAGTACATGTTCATGCGCAATGCACTTGCAGTCATTGTGGCATTCCAAATGCGGAATTCATCAATCTGGCCCTTGAAGAAGCTTCCATAGACTACATTGCCAGAGTATTGGCCCATGGCGCCAAGGGTTATCTTATCTGCAGCTAATGCAGGAATATTGCCTGACACCAATTGCCTTACAACATTGCCATCGATGTAAATGGCTGATGTTCCGTTGCGCAAGACATTCAACGCGAAATGATGCCAGTTGCTGTCGGCAAAATCAGATGCTGTGATTATCGACTTTTTGCCGTCGGCAATCAGGAACATCGACTTGTTGTCATCAAATCCTGCGGCCAAAAGGCTGTCGCCTGCACTGAACAATGTGCCTGCACCTTCGGCGCGGAACCAGAATTCTACTGCAAAATCCTGTTCATCTTTTACAGGTATGGTTTCTGCATCGATTTCAAGGTATGAGCTGTCGGCATTGAACGATGCTGCATAGTTTACATTGTTGAGGAACCATGCATTGGCAGGCAGTACAAGATTGCGGCTGCGAGCGTTGTCGGCGCCAACCATTCCCTTTCCTTCGTCGAGCGGCCAGTAACCTGTCAGGTTCCAAGTTGAAGGATATTTGGCTGTATTCATTTCGCTTGTCGAAGTGACGAAATTGCGTTCTTCATTCCAAAGAGTGAGCTCATGCATTTTAACGTCCATGTCGCCGCCAATTACAAGCGGGCCGTTTCCTGAGTATGAAGTCAGGCTCTTGTTTGAAAACAAGTTCACAGTAGCGTCGTCGTATGCATAATTTGCATTGACAATCTCTGATGAGTGGTTGTATGCTATGGCAAGGTAAATCCAGTAGTCGGCAAGCAATGCATTGTCAGATGTAATGGACTTGTTGCCCATTGTCAGGAGCAATTTGTTGTCGGCAGTGATTTCGGCCTTGAACATGTTTTGTCCGACACCATGTTCAATCAGCGTGCCTGGCTTGGTGTAGTTGAGCCACATTTCAAATGTGAAATCGCGGTCAGACAGGTCGATGTCAGCTTCAGTGTAAGCTTTTGTTTCAGCCAGACTTATGGCAGTGGCATGTGCTATGTCGTGGCCGTTAAGCACGCCTTCAACAACTATGTTGCTGTTAAGCAAGTCAGAATGAAGCTTGCCAGACTGAATCTGTTCGTTGAACTGGACATAAATCTCATTGTCGTTAGTCAGTATGCCGTTGATAGGGCTAGGTGCGCCAAGCGATGCAGGTTTGCTCATATCTTTGACAACCTCTATCACCTCAGATTCGCTGCATATCTCCTCGTTGCCGAATTTGCAGACCGTGACAGCGCGGAACTGGTATTTTTGGTCGGAGAAGTTTCTTGACATGTCAACCGTATAGTTGGTATATCCGTTTTTGGCGTCAAGCTCCGATTTGTCAAATTCCTTTATCAATTTCCAGTTGGCATCGCCTTCACCCTTATATTGCAGGCGAACAGACTTGAATGTGCCGAATTGCACGTTGTAGTCTTTCAGCGCCACTTTCAACTTGCCTTCGTCAGAAGCGTCGTTGAAATTAGAGTTAACTATCGGATTTTCAATCTGCAGAGCAATGTCAGAGCAACTTGGCACATACTGGACAGTGACATGGATTGTATCGGCAATGACATCAAAAATATCAGTGCCGTCGTACTGGCAGCTTGAAGCCAAAATGACTCCGATATTCTCATATTTCAATGTATCGATGCGCGATTGTGTAACCGACAAGGTTTTGTAGACAGTTTCGCCTGCAGGCACAAGCACCTCAAGAGGTTCGCCAATAAGTGCCTTGCCATCAACCATTACCATTGCGCCATAAGGATTGCTGCCGTCTTCAATCATGAGCTGATACCATACATCTTCATGTATTTCCGACTCGTTGTTCAATGCTATGGTAAAATTGGCCACATCGCCAGCTGGGATGCCAGTCAGCACGTAGTTTTTAGCATTGTTCTCAACGAAGATGCTTGGCTTTTCAATCTGCATGGTGGCCTCAGCGAGCTTGTGCTTTCCAGGTTCGTAATATTTGGTCAACTGTTCGCCTTCGTATGGGCAGCTTGTCTGTCCTGCACGAGTGTAGAAGATAGGTCCGAAGCCGTCTGGCGCCATGAACACGTCAACAGAGATTGCGTCGTCGTCGCCATCTTCCAGCAGTTCAAAGCCTACTGCAGTAGTAGTCTCAACTGACGAACTGCTTGAACTGGCATAGCCGCTGCTCTGTGTGGTGCCAACCTCTAATTGCTCGCCTATGCCGTTTACTTCAAAACCGAGCTGATTGCTTAAAACTATGGACATTGAATAGTCGAGTTCACATTCAGAGGCTTTAGATGAGCCGTATTCAACCGTTTTCTCGAACGATGTGCCTGAATCGAACGAATAGTTGGCTACCTTGAATCCGTATTTGTTCAAGTCATAGTATAATGTGCATGGAACATCAGGCAGCGTATCCTTGCATTCCGCATACATTCTATACTCTTTTTCAGTGAATGGAGCATTAAATGTGTCGTTGTCCAGGTAATAGCTTAAATCATGTTCGCCAGCCTTTATTGAATTGTACGCTTCCTTGACGTAGTTGTATTTATTGATGGCAGCTTGATATTTGCCTTCATCATAGTCCTTGTCTGAAGAAATGGCAAGAACCTTCTGGCGTTCGTTTTCGGCTAGCACGCCCTCCCAATAAGTTGCTTGCGACTGGTACCATTTCACGCTGTCAATGCAAGAAACCGAGAAATTGCAACTATCGTCTGTCGGTGGCAAGAATATGTAATTGCCGTCAGTTCCGTAATCAGGGTCGCTTTCTGGCACAAGAGAATAGAACACTGGGTATTCGCGGAGATTCTTATAACGCGTTTCGCCGTTTTTAGTGATGATTTTTTCTGGCAAATTATTGATACTGCGTTGTTTCAGCATGTCAATTGACAGCATTCGCCAGTTTGGAATCAATACATTCTCAATGTAGTTCTGCGTATATTTGAATTCGGTGCCAAAAACGACGTTGCCAGCATAGTTTTCGTCCAAATCCACTTTGTATAAATTGCTATCGCAGTTGTATGTCAAGCCAACAGTGCGTTGTCCGCCATAGACAATGTTTGTGGATTTTCCGATAAACACGTCACCTGCGGAACCTACGTAGTTCATTTCGCCAGATGTGCTCACCCTTTCGGTAAGTGTCATTGTAGAAGTAATCTCGTTTCTGTTGTTGATGGCTTCCTCAATGTCTGTTTCCAAGACTAGCTCATCGGTTACTGACATTTTTTCAATAACCATAACTCCAAAGCCCGCCGCAACTTCAGTCTCAATTCCTAAGGAAGTTGTCAATGTGGAAGACCCTGCGCTTGAGCTTGTCTGCATGTATGAACTGGAAGTTGTTATTGTAGTGCCTTCCTCAAGGCTGGCCGATGAACCAGAGCCAGGAGGGTCGCGCAAGACAAAATGCACATTGTCAGGGCCAGCTGTTACAAAGTTGTTGCCCATCATTACGCCGCCAAACACTATGCCCTTGCCGTCCCAGTCACCAGTATTTTCCCAAGTGACGTACATCTGTCCGTTATATTCGTATGATATATTCAGTCCAAGTGTATGCTCGTTATTGATGTTCGGGAATCCAGCCTTGAACACATAAGTGCAACGGCCTATGCTGTCAAGCTTCAATTGGTTGCTGTTCAGCACCATGTCGCCTACTGAATATTCCTCGGTTTCAGGCTCGATGACAACCCCGTGTGCGGAAAGGCCGTTGTCAACGGTTACAATGGCGTCC
>CALCFP010000167.1 GCA_937900725.1 uncultured Bacteroidota bacterium
AACGCGAACGCAAGCACCTTGCTCTGGATATCATCACCAAGGCGATATCCGTCCTTGATGGTCCACACACGGCACCCTTTTTCCATACACAGGTGGAGGATGTCCATAATCATAAACATCGTCCTTCCCAGTCTGGAAAGTTCCGAGCAGACGATAAGATCACCATCATTGACGCGACGGAGAAGCTTTCCGAGTGCCCTCTTACTGTAATTTTTGGTTCCGCTTATGGTTTCTTCTATCCAGCCATCAATACGATAGTGGTTTCGCTCACAGAACTTGTTTATCTCAAACCGCTGATTCTCTACAGTCTGTTTGTCACTTGAAACTCTAATGTATCCGTAAATCATTTTTAATGCATATAATTGTTTATTTGTTTTGTAATTTGCCCTCAATTATTGCATCGGCAAATACATTTATGGCTTAACCGAAGAAGAAATCGCAATAGTAGAGGGAACTGAATATGAAATCCTGCATTCTAAATCCTAAATCGTAGATGAAAACGCTATCAGTACAACAGCCGTGGGCATCGCTCATTGTCCAACTCTCACTCGTATGGAAAAGAAATAGGAAGAGATTAAAAATATGATTAGAAAAGATAATTGGACCTAAACTTTAAAAGGAACTTGAAATATGGATATTAAAGATGATGTTGCCTTAAAATATTATGGTGATGATGAATTGGGAAGGAAGAATCTTGCCGATTTGATATGCAATTCTATCAATGATTATTCAACTAAGAAACACCCTTGTCGTTGCTTTGGCATATATGGAGAATGGGGGGCGGGCAAAACCACGTTGATGAATTTTGTTAAGACAAAATTGTTAGAAAATGGAACTAAAGATAACATTTGCATAGTTGATTTTAATCCGTGGTTAATTAATGAGCAGAAAGCCATATTAACAGACTTTTTCAATTCCATATCCAAAAATGCTACTGGTAAAATTCAAGATTTTTTTCAGAAGTATGGTAAAACAATATCTTTCATAGCAGGAGGTGTAGGAGAATTTCTTTTGCCTGGGGTCAAGTTTCAAAAGAGGATTAATGGTGCTATGGATGCCATTACGACTTATACAAGAGAGGTTAGCCAACAAAAACAAGACATAATTGATGAAATAGAAAAATCGGGACAGCATTATCTAATATTCATCGACGATATTGACAGGTTGGACAAAGACGAGGTTCATACTGTGTTTCGATTGATACGTCAGGTCGCTGATTTTCCCAATACGACGTATGTTGTTGCTATGGACCCGATTATTGTCGCAAAATCATTAAGTGATTTCTTTGGTGGTAGCATAGAGGATGGAAAACGGTTTATTGACAAGATTATTCAAGTGCCTATTCAAATTCCTGCAATAGACGCTTATGTTTTCAAACAAGCAATAGGTAAATATGTATTTCCGCTTTGGTGTGGCTATGGAAATTCCGACACCAAAGGCCTTGATGACGTATGTGACAAATTGCAAACTCTTTTTACGAATATGCGTCAATTAAAGAAGTATGTAAATCAGATGTATTTTGTGTTGCCAACATTGAGTGGAGAAGTTAATAGGTCAGATTTGTTTTTGTTGCAGGCAATTCGTACGGTTGATGTTCAGGCTTATTATAAAATATATGAATCAAGAGAGTCTCTTCTAAAAGAAGGTTTCCTTTTGAAAAAAGAAGAATTAAAGGAAAAGTACGACACTGCAATCGAATCTATTGTCTCTGGTATTAATGAACCACTCAAATCAAAGATACGTTCATTAATAAAAGGATTGTTTGACAATCAAGCCTTTGATGCTGATAAAGATAAAAAATTGTATTCTAAATATTTTTTCAACGCGTATTTTATTCAAGATGTACCACATAATATCATACCTAATAGGGAAATAATGAATTTTTGCTCGCAAGTTAATTCTCTTGAAGATGAGCAAGTTATTGAATGGCTGGATGATAAATATGTCAACTATAAAGACTGTGAGGTTAATAGAGTCTTGCGCGAAAAACTTTATAATGAAAAAGCAGAAAAAAGGTCCGAACTTGCCATTCGGTTAATTAAATTGTTGTCATATTGTAAATGTTGCGATTCATACGGACCTGATATTTATATAAGGGATGGGGATGTGGCACTTGATGTTAGCCTAATTTTTGGCGAATTTTGTTCGGAAAGGAAAGATGATGCACTGAAGGTTTTAGGTGAAGTATATTGTGACGAGAAATCCAATATCAACTATTGCCTTCATTTAAATGATTGGTTATGTGAAAGACATGGAATTATGGATTCAGGTAGTGCGTTGTCAGAATACATAATCCCGTTAGCAACTCGTTTTCAAAAGTTAGGATTCAAGGAACATATAAAGTATAGGCGTAGTTATCTTGTTAGTATGTTCATTATATGGAAAAAAGTGGAAGAAAAGGGGCCTGAAACGTATTTGACAGATATGGTAAATAATGAAAGAACTAAAGATTTGGCAAAGTTTTTGGAAATAATGATTACTAATTCTGACAATAATGATTATATGGCTAATGCTAATTTCTTTTCGAATTTGTTTGGAATGTCAACTGAATTGTTGTTAGATAAGTTGGAGAAAGGAAATCATTTGTCAGATACTATGAAGAATGCCTTTCGGGAGCCTATGGAGTGGCACAAGGAACGTTGGAGGCGGTTTGAGGCTGCCAAAAAACAGGCTGATGATTCGCCAACTGAATAAAGACATTGAAAAAAACATGAAATAGAAAACTCGAATCACCTAAAAAAATGTCAAAGGGCTACATTTACAAATATACGTTTCCTGACGGCAAGGTCTATATTGGGCAGACACGTCGTCCACCCGAACTACGTCACCGTGAGCATTTTGATAAAAATGTCGGAAAGGCGAATCCACGTTTTTGGGAAGCATATCAAAATGTTGGGCAACCTACATTTGAAATTATTGAAACTATAGAGTGTGAAAGGGTACAAGATTTAGTCCCCAAACTAAACGAAACGGAAACAAAATACATTAAGCAATACAAATCTACGAATCCGCAATTGGGCTACAACATTCGCGAACGAGCCAATGTTTCTGTTCCAAGAGATGCCGTGTTGGAAGAAGAGTTTAGAAGATTGTGGACGAAGTGTGCCGAAACGTGGTATCCTACTTTCTATAGTGTACAAGAAAAATGCTTTCACACACTTGAACCATTGAATGAGGAAGAATTGGCTTTTTGTAATGAAATTCTGAAAGACAACATATTTAATGAAAATGGCAAAAAGGATTTGGCATTTGATTTGCACCACCTAAAAGAGAATAGTGAAGAAGCATTGTTTTTCTTTGACGAAGCACTGTCTTATGGAGAAATGGTGTTTCGTGAATCCATGTGGGATGAAATTGACAAATACATAGAAGAAAACAAGAAACAAATATTGGCAGAAAACAAGCCCGAAAACACAATCTTAAAGATTGACAAGAACGGAAACGTGATTGCAAAATATATATATCCGTCCGAAATACGTGAGGATTTGGGCAAAACGGACCTTACGAATGTCTATAATGCCCTTGAGGGTAAGCAAAAACACGCGTATGGGTACATTTGGAAATACAAGAAGGATTTTGAGAAGAAAGACACTAAAGATGCCACTGGCCAATTGAGTTTTGATTTTTAGATTTTTTAGTCTATAAATCCCCGTTTCTCCGTAAGTCATTTTTTATGTGTATAAATGTTAAATTGTTTTGTAATTTGCTCTCAATTATTGCAACGACAAATACATTTATGGCTTAACCGAAGAAGAAATCGCAATAGTAGAGGGAAAAGAATAATATCCTGTAACTGAATATGAAATCCTGCATTCTAAATCCTAAATCAAAATGAGAACCCTATCAGTACAACAGCCGTGGGCATCGCTCATAGTCTATGGCATTAAAGATGTCGAGAATCGCACTTGGGATACTCAAATCCCAATCCGACGACCAATGCATCGATTGGCAAATAGACAATGGAAGAACAAACAGAAAAACAACGAATGGGAACAACCCTCCGACTCCTTATATTTAGAACAAGCTCATCTGATGCGCTTCTATTTTAGGGGGATAGAAAACTCCGATAATTAGATATGGGTCTGGTGCATTTTTCTTTTGCCATTGATATGATGTGCCAAGGAAGAAATACACGTCTCTTTCTTTCACATATTCCATATATTTGTTCTTAACGCTTTCGCAAGCCTCTGCCTCAGTTTTACCTCTCATAATCTCGTTGCGGTATAGCATAATTGTCTCCCAATCCTCTACCATAAGTTTACGAGGCTTTTCGTCGCCTTCAGACAGGAACGAGAATCGAAACTTGTAAGGGATTTTCTCAGCAAACTGGAAATTAAGGTCACGGTCTTCCTGACTCTCAAAAAGATTCAACTGATTTTTTTCTGCATTCATCTTATCCTCAAGGCGATCTCTTTTCTCGACATATTTTTTGTATTGATCGATATCCACTTTCTCACAAACAAGGTCCAGAATCTTTGTCGGTTTCATAACCGCAAGCGAGAGTTTGTTCTGTTTTGCCAATTCCAAAAGTTCGTTCATCGACTTGTAAACCTTCTTGTTTTTCTTGGCCCATTCCAACCTAAGTTCCCAGTTAGGTTTGCCTTTAATGTCTATTCTGTCTAGAGTTTTTAGTGTGTCAATGTTTTTGATATGATAACTCTCTGGCCTATCGTCGTGGTTGGGATTTTGGTCCAGGTCGGCCTCTATCCATTGCCATTTGTGATACTTTTGTCCGTCGATATCTTTCAGTAGTCTATGAGGCACAGGAAAAATCCTTATCCAAGTGCCGTCTTCCCTGAACCCTGCGGTGCATACGGTCTCGAAATATTTTTCCGACAATGACGGGTATGTCATAACACTAATAAGAATTTTTGTAATTGCCATAATTTTTACAATTGCATTAATGAATAATCGATATCAGGTAGTGCCATAAGGGCATTGGCCACTCTCGTACGGTGACATTGTTTTGGATCTTTCTCAAAACAAGTAAGTGCTACACGTTTGTTTTTGTCGATTATGCTTCTTACATATAGCAGTGCTTCTTGATTGTCTTTTAGTGTTGTACGTTCATATTCGTCGAAAAGAATATCATAATCGATTTGACAGTTTAGAGATTGCCTTTTATCGGATTCGATGCCTAGTTGAGGAATGTGTATATATTCGATGTTGGCACCTGCGCACGCCTTAGACAAAACTGCCTTGGAAAAACCATATTTCTGGCTGTATGCATTTTTCCTGACGTCACACAGCACTCTTATATCCTTCAGCAAAAGTTTGTTGATATATTGCTCTAAAGACAAGCCTTCATATCCAATCGTGAATAATTGAGTTTCGTGGAAAACCTTCTTTTGCTTTTTTACATTGGCCAGTTCTTCATCATTGAGCAAGGTATCTGCAATGGCGCTATTGATAGCCCAAAAAGGATAATTAACGTATGTGTATTTTATAAGATCGTTCTGAGTGTAATTGCCAAATTGTCTTTTAATGTCCCTGAGATATTGTTGCTCGAACATATCAAGTTCCATTATGTAATGAGTATTAGATTCACGCAATTTGTACTCTTTTTCACCGTCACCTTCTACCATATCAACATATCCATTGTTGATTAAAACTTGCATATCTTGGTTTGCCTGAAATGAGAAACAACCATACTTGTATGGCACAAAGTCATAGGTTTTTACTGTTTGTCTTCTTGTAAAAAGGAAGAGGTATTTCTGAAACTGTTTAGCAGTCAAACTTTTGTTCAGAATCTCTAAAATTGCCAATAGTATTTTTCTTCTGTAATATAACATAGCAGATGCAAAATTAGTATTTTTTTAGTAATTGATTCCCGTTTTCGCCGTTGTTCTCGACACGTTAATCCATTCTAAATCTGACAATCAATGCATCGATTGGCAAATAGTCAAATTAGAAATTGAACGGTAATCCTGTAGAGACGCGATGTTGTTGAGACGTGATGTTGTTGAGACGTGATGTTGTTGAGACGCAAAATTTTGCGTCTCTACGGGG
>CALCFP010000168.1 GCA_937900725.1 uncultured Bacteroidota bacterium
GGAGGATGTCGCAGCGGAACTGGTGTTCGCGGCGGTATTCATACACTCCGAAGAATACGGTGACAAGGGCGGAGAGTAGGGTAAGCGCAAGAAAGAGTGTGTTGGTAAGTTCTTTGCGACGAAACATGGGCTTATTTGCAGAATGTGTAGCCGAATCCTGAGCGTGAGCGGATGCAGACGGCGTAAGGGCCTATCTTTTTGCGAAGGCGGGCAATGTTGACATCGACGGTGCGGTCCATAGCCATTGAGCCTTGCGGCCAGACGCGTCTTATGATATCCTCGCGGGTATAGACGCGCCCCGGATGTGCGAGGAGGAGGGCGAGAATCTCTAGTTCCGTCTTTGTAAGGCTGATTGTCTGACCGTTCAGTAGGCAAACCTTCGTCTCGGTGTTGAGTGTCAGTCCTTCGTGGGCGAGCAGTGCCGAGGAGGGCGTGGTGTCAGACGGTGTGCATCTGCGAAGCACGGCCTTGACACGCGCCTTCACCTCGCTGACGCGGAAGGGCTTGACGATATAGTCGTCCGAGCCGAGTCCAAAGCCCGTCAGCGTGTCGTTTTCGGTACCCTTAGCCGTACAGAAGATGACAGGAATGTCGGATGTGGCGGGATTGGCTTTGAGTCGTGTGCCCCATTCGAATCCCGACATCCCCGGCATCATCACATCTAAAATGATAAGATGTATGGGACAGGAGGAGCCGATGTAGCGAGTAAGCACGATGTCGGCTTCCTCCGCACTCTCGGCAGTGGCTACGACATAGCCTTCCGCTTCGAGGTTGAAGCGAAGAATCTCGCAAATGTCGCGTTCGTCATCAACTATCAATATGTGGGACTGCGTCATCATCGTAGATTTTGCGGCAAAGTTACGAATAAGCGAGAGAAGAGCCAAATTTATTTGGGCTTTTCCGAGCGGGAGTGACTTGGGGCGAAAGCCCAAAATACGAATAAGCGAGAGAAGAGCCAAGAAAAGTCGCTTTTCTTGGCTCTTCTGGCGAGAGAGACGGCTTATTGCTTGGCTTGTCTAAGAGTTTGGGGCGAACCTCAGAGTTTCAAATAAGTTCTCCTAAACATTTTTGGCGTGTTCGCTCTTTGCGGCTTCTGCCTCCATCGTGTTGATGATATAGTCGCCTACTTTCTCGCATTCTGCAATGAAGTCGTTGTAGAAGGCTCCCAGACGATAGCCATACTCTCCTATGTTTACGGCATTGAGATTGGCGATACGGCAATCCGTACGCATCGTATTGATGGCCTCCTCCACGGCGTAATGGGGTGCGAGGTCAGGGGCTTCGCGCGTCGTGTCGTTCAAGGCCGTACACATAAGCATAAATGCACTATCGAGGAGCGTTATCATCTTTTCCAACTGCTCGTGTTGGTTGTGGGAGAAAGGCAGGGGCTCGTTCTGGCGCTTGCGCTGCAAGGTGCGTCCCAGATGGAACATGGAGTCGCCCACAGATTCGAGTTCGTCAATCTGGCGGAGCATGCAGGCGAGTTGGTGCTTAGAGTCGGCGGAGAGTCTGCCCTCTGCGACATTGCGGAGGTATTCGGCGATTTCTCCTTCCATATTGTCGGAGATTTGCTCATAATGCTCCAGGCGCTCATAGGCGGTGTTGAATTCTGCATCGCGCTCTGCCGACAGGGCGGTACGCACCATATCCACCATGCGGTGGAGTCGGGTGGCCATGACGCCAATCTCCTTGCGGGCTTGGAGGATGGAAAGTTCGGCTGTGGAGAGCAGACCGCCCCTGAGGAAATGCAGGCGCTTGTCCTCGGTCTCCTTGTCGGGCAGCAGGGCGCAGACGATGTGCTCTATCTGCGGAACGAACCAGATGAGGATGAGGGTGTTGATAACATTAAACGCCGTATGGAACGCCGAGAGATTGTAGAGGTCGTTGTCGGCAGCCTGCATGACATGGGCCACAAACCACTCCACTCCGTGGCAGAAGGGGTAGAAACACAGCAGTATCACTCCGACGCCGAAAACATTAAAGAACATATGTGCGAGTGCGGCGCGACGCGCCTGCGTGTTGGCGGTGAGAGCGGCGATGAAAGCCGTCACGGTGGTGCCGATGTTCTGGCCCATCGCCAGAGCCGCAGCCTGGGTCAGTCCAAAGCCGGGGATGTTCATGTCGAAAAGCATCAGAGTAATGGCCATCGAGGCCGACGAAGATTGCACAAGCACCGTCACCAAGGCGCCTACGACGACAAACAGCAGCACGGACAAGAAACCATAGTCAGCCACTCCGGCGAGGAGACCTGCCACCCAGGTGCCGATGTCGAGACTTTGGGCTGACGACTGCAAGAGGTTGAGGCCCATGAAGAGGAAGGCAAAACCGAAAATGAACTCGCCTATCGATTTGCGTCTGCCCTGCTTGCTGAATATGAAAAGAATGCCGAACGCTATCAATGGCAGCGTTATCGACGCCAGGTTGACTTTGACTATTGTCGATATTATCCACGGAGTAACCGTTGTGCCGATATTGGCGCCCATTATCACTCCGATAGCCTGTATTAGGCTCATGAGCCCGGCATTGACAAACGATACGACCATGACGGTAGTCGCTGATGACGACTGTATCAGGGCTGTCACTGTCATGCCTGTCAGCACAGCCATAAAGCGGTTTTTTGTCATGGCGGCAAGAATGCTTCGCAGGCGGTCGCCTGCAAATTTCTCAAGACCTTCGCTCATTGTCTTCATTCCGAAAAGGAAAAGCCCCAACGAGCCGAATAGTGAAAGCAGATTTGTTAACATCATTTTATTTTTGATGCACCAAAATTCACCTATAGATGTTACAATTTTGTTTCAATCTTGTGAAAGGGCTGTTACAAATGCAGTTTTTTTGTCGGCATCAGCCAATCCGCCTTGAATATTCATGTAACGGGACTTCTATATATTTTCCCGATTATTAAAATTCTCAAACAATTTGTTCTTCTATCTTTTGTGTGTTTTTGAATCATTGTCGTCATATTTTTTTCCTTCAGATATATGGAACATCCAATCCGTTTCTGCCGTAAATTTGAGAAAACCGTTTCGCTATGAAAATGCAGCAGTCAGTATCGGAAACAATCAAGGCCTATGCAATCATGACCGTGGGATTGTTCGTTTACTCGTTAGGTTGGGCGTCGTTCATCTTGCCGGCGCAGGTTGTCAGCGGTGGAGTTGCGGGTATGGCTTCGGCTATATTTTATGCCACAGGTTTTCCTGTCGAGTATTCTTATATAGGTATAAATATCATATTGCTTGCGTTGGCAGTGAAAATACTGGGTGCGGCGTTCGGCGTTAAGACCATATATAGTATTCTGGTAATCACACTTTTTGTGAGGATACTTCGTTTGGTCATAACCGAGCCAATTGTCAGTGAGGCGTTTATGGCCACAGTTATAGGCGGGGCCATTGGAGGTTTGGGCATAGGCATAGTGTTCACGCAGGGCGGAAGCACAGGCGGAACCGACATCATTGCAATGATTATCAACAAGTACCACGATGTGATGCCTGGCCGTGTGATAATGATTTGCGATGCATTGGTTGTGGCATCGTCATATTTCATTTTCGGCAGTTTGGAGAAAATGGTATATGGCTTTGTGGCGATGTTCACGCTCACATATTGCATTGACATAGTGCTTGTCGGCCGTAAGCAGTCGGTTCAGATGATGATTTTCTCAAAGCATTATGCCGAGATAGCCGATGCCATTACCAAGCAGTTGGACCGTGGCGTCACCATTCGCGACGGACAGGGGTGGTACTCCAAGATGCCTGTCAAGGTCATTGTGTCGATAGTGAAAAAGACTCAGGTTCAGGAGGTTCATAAAATTGTCAAGAAGATTGACCCGTCGGCATTCATCTCGCAGGAGGCTGTAATGAGCGTTTATGGTGAGGGGTTTGACACGATGAAATAGCATTCATAATCAGGCGTCATATATTGTATCGTACAATGCAAAAAACGGCAAAAGCACTACAGACTGAATCTGCAGCGCTTTTGCTCTTTTCATATAAGTAGGTAGTTGTTGTGTTATTCTTCGCCAGCCTCTTCCCTGCGCTGAATTTCATCTCTTAAGTGCGAGGCCTCTTCGTAATCTTCGTTCGATATTGATTTGTTCAAAAGGTCTTTAAGATCTTTAAGTTTCAAATTGTCGTATTTGCTGTCTGAAGACGTGGTTGGATTAGTCTTTGCCGACATCTGTTCCTTTTTTTCTTCAGAATCGTTTTCAGCGTAGAATACCACGCTTGCCTTGGACATTATTGTTTCTGTAGTATATATGGGGCAACCACAACGGATGGCAAGCGCAACGGCATCTGATGTGCGCGCATCAATCTTTACACATGAACCATTGTTGTCGCAAACAAGTTCGGAATAGAATATGCCGTCTTCCAGATGGTGAATGTTGATTTCTACAATAGAAATGCCGAAAGCGTTGCAGAAATTTACAAACAAATCGTGAGTCAAGGGGCGAGGAGGCCTTAAGCCTTCAAGTTCAATGGCAATTGACTGTGCCTCGAACCCTCCAATGATGATTGGAATGCGTCTGTTGCCCGATTCTTCGCCCAAAACCAAGGCATAAGCGCCAGATTGCGTTTGGCTGTATGAGAGGCCCAATACCTTTAACTTGACTTTTGCCATTATTTGCATATCGTTTGAGCAAATATAATTTTAATATTGTTCAAACATTATATTGTCGACTTAATTGTGGAAAAGAAATTTATTAACCAAGCAATGTGCTAGCATTCTTTTGTTTACGACATTTAATAAACATGTGAAAAAAAAATTTAAAAAAATGTCACAACAAATTCATTTTAATCATTTCAAATGTTTGCAAGTTGAATAAAACTTTCTACTTTTGCCGACCAAAATGTTGTAAAAATATAACACATAAATAGTATGTACGCAATAGTTGAAATTAACGGACAACAATTCAAGGTAGAGAAGGACTCTAAGATATTTGTTCACCGTGTAGAGGCTGAAGAAGGCGCTGTTGTTGACTTCGACAAGGTTTTGTTGGTTGACAATGAAGGCGACGTAAAAGTAGGCAAACCAGTAGTTGATGGTGCAAAGGTATCTGCAAAGGTACTTGAGCAAGTTAAGGGCGACAAAGTAATGGTATTCAAGAAGAAACGTCGCAAAGGTTACCAGAAGATGAACGGTCACCGTCAACAATTCACTCAAATACAAATTGAAAACATTATCGCTTAATATTTAGTTACTATGGCACATAAAAAAGGCGTCGGCAGTTCAAAGAACGGTCGTGAATCAGCAAGTAAGAGATTAGGTGTTAAGATTTTTGGCGGTCAGGCAGCAGTTGCCGGCAACATCATTGTACGCCAAAGAGGTACTCAACATCACCCAGGTAACAACGTTGGTTTGGGTAAAGACCACACATTGTTTGCTCTTGTAGATGGTACAGTTTCTTTCGTTAAGAAACGCGACAATAAATCATACGTATCGGTTATTCCTGCCGAGGCATAGATTTTTATCTTAAGATTTTAAGAAAGAGGCTGCCTGTCGTTAGATAGCATCCTCTTTTTTTATTTAAAGGGAAAATAACCACGAAAAAACTTACGCTATGCTTACTTTAAAACAAATTCAGGAAAATACGGAAGCCGTCATCGCAGGCTTGAAAATCAAGAACTTCGATGCAGAACCTTATATAAAGCAAATCCTTGCAAAAGACGAGGATCGTCGCAACACGCAAAAGGAACAGGACGACCTTCTGTCGCAAATAAACGTCATCTCAAAGCAGGTTGGCCAGCTGTTCAAGGAAGGCAAGACCGATGAGGCTAACGAGATGAAGAAGAAAAGTGCCGAACTTGGCGAAAAGCAGAAGGCTCTTGGAACAAAACTTGATGCCATTGCCACCGAACTAAACGACATTCTTGTCCGCCTGCCAAACTTGCCTTACAAGTTGGTTAAACCAGGCAAAGGCGCTGAAGACAACGAGATTGTCAAACTCGTTGACGACACTATTCCTAACTTGCCAGCCGATGCAAAACCACATTGGGAATTGGCAAAGGATTACAATCTTATCGATTTCGAGCTTGGCGTCAAGATAACAGGTGCAGGTTTCCCTGTATATAAAGGTATGGGCGCAAAACTTCAACGCGCACTTATCAGTTTCTTCCTCGACGAGAACACCAAGGCAGGCTTCCTCGAGATTGAGCCTCCATTGATGGTCAATGAGGCTTCAGGCTACGGCACGGGCCAACTTCCTGACAAGGAAGGCCAGATGTACCACGTAGGAATTGACAACCTTTATCTGATTCCTACCGCCGAAGTGCCTGTTACAAACCTCTACCGCGATGTAATCGTTTCTTCAAAAGACCTTCCTATAAAGAACACCGCCTACAGTGCTTGCTTCCGTCGTGAGGCAGGTTCATACGGCAAGGACGTGCGTGGATTGAACCGTCTGCACCAGTTCGACAAGGTTGAGATTGTCTGCATTGAGCATCCTTCACGCTCTTATGAGACTCTCGACAAGATGGTTGCACACGTTGAATCACTTGTAAAGAAATTAGGATTGCCATATCGCATCCTACGTCTTTGCGGTGGCGATATGAGTTTCACTTCTGCAATGACTTACGACTTTGAAGTTTACTCGGCAGCACAAAAACGTTGGTTGGAGGTAAGTTCGGTTTCAAACTTTGAGACATTCCAGTCAAACCGTCTGAAATTGCGTTTCCGCGATGAAGAGACCAAAAAGACACAATTGGCACACACCCTGAACGGCAGTTCATTGGCTTTGCCACGCATTGTTGCGGCTTTGCTTGAGAACAACCAGACTCCTGAAGGAATCAAGGTTCCTGAGTGCCTGCAGCAATTTATGGGTTGCAGTATGTTGACAAAATAACAAAAGACCATATTTTGACAAGATGCCCGACTGAAAAGCCGGGCATTTTTGTTTATTATTGTACCAATCAATTTTGCTATGGAACGAAGGATTTTGGGAATCGACCCAGGTACGAACATTATGGGCTACGGCGTAATCACAGCCGACGGAACCAAATTGAATTTGGACACAATGGGAGTGATTGTGCTGAATAAAATCACCGACCCGTATGTAAAATTGGCAACCATTCACGAGCGCATAATAAAACTTGTCGATGAGTTCCACCCCGACGAATTTGCCATTGAGGCGCCATTCTTTGGGCAAAACGTGCAGTCGATGCTAAAGTTGGGAAGGGCGCAAGGTGTGGCTATTGCCGCAGCCATATCGCGTCAGATACCAATTGCCGAATATGCCCCGCGCAAAATAAAGATGGCCATTACGGGTAACGGCGATGCATCCAAGGAGCAGGTGGCCGGAATATTGCAAGGTATGTTCAAGTTTGCCGATCTGCCTAAGAATCTTGATGCCACCGACGGATTGGCCGCTGCTGTCTGCCATTTCTACCAACAGGGCGGGCAGTTGAATAAATTGGGGAATGTGGCTTCACTGTCAGGAAAGAGTGGCAGCAAATCGTGGGCCGACTTTGTAAGTAAAAACCCCGACAGGCTCATCGGCAAATAGTGCGTAGCATTGCAACTGTCACAAAAAATACGTCTATTAATCATAAAGTAATTTGTTACAAATAGATAGAAGATGCATTCTAATTAAGGCATCCTTTATATCTTTGTATGGGAAAAACCTTTTTTCAATGGTGAGACGCTTGCTAATAATATGCTTATTGTCCATATGCGCCGATGTGGTGGCCCAAACCGACATCAAGGCGGAGATGGAACAATTGGTGAATTACAGGCGGATGACCGACAAGAACAAGGTCACTTTCAAGAAACAGCGCCAGGAGCAGGTGGCCAAGTGGACGGAGGACAGCATTCCAGAAAATTTCCGTGTGCCTGTCGAACTCATCAGTTTCCGCAATGCTTCGGCCCGATATTACGCTTTGTACAATGTAAAATACAAGATGGGCGTCGGCTATGTGCCGTCCGACCTTGTATCGCTTTACGAGCAGGAGGCGTGGCGGGCATACAAGAAGTACGGCGTCAACACGCCAAGCCTGAGCATAGTGCTTGCACAGCAGTTTACCGAATCGGCGTTCAATCCATACGTCAAGGGCGATAAGGGAAAGAGCATAGGCCTGCCGCAATTGTACCGCAAGACGGCCAAGATGCTTTACAGCACCGACAAGAATACGTGGAAGCAGTTTTTCGCCTTCAACAAAAAGGGCGAGCAGTATTTTTTAAGCCATCGGATGCAGATAAGGTTCCCGTTCGAGTTCCTGCCAAACATTAAAGGCTACGATGCCGAGCACAAACTCGAGGGCCTGAAGAACTACAACGGTTCGGGCGACGAGGCCTTTGCCTATGCCGAAAAGGTTATGATGCGCAGTCTGATGTATGAGGAGCAGTTTGCGAAATACAGGGCGATACCTATTGATACGGCCAACTATCGGGAGAACCTGTTCGGACTGATAAATATGACATTGCTCTGCCACGAGTTGCCCGAGTTGCCCGAGTCAACTCTCGACCAGATGTTCCGTAACATCATATCGGGCATCGACAACGGACAGATTAGGAAGGCTTTCATTGACAAGTACTACGTCAATGTTATGGAGGCGGACCCGTTGAGCATCGAGAACAAGGTAGAGTTCACCGTGCCAGCCACAGGTCAGGATTTCTACCTTCTGATTGAGGATGGTCACGTGCTGTACAATTATTTCGCTGATAACCAGCAAATGCTTGATGCGCTAAACGACCCGCAAAACAGCGAGTTCTATCTTTATTACAAGCAGGGAAAGAAGATTGTTAAGATAAGCAACTTTAAAGGTGTAGGCAACCGTACGGTTTATTCGAACGTCAAGCCAGGTGACAAGATATTCATTCCGCCAGGCACAATTCTCAAGTCGCCTGACACAAATCTTTCTATAATAATAAGATAACAGCCGTTACAATTCCTTTCGCATACGGGCTACGGGGATGCCGAGGCTTTCACGATATTTGGCCACTGTACGGCGTGCCACTTGATAGCCCTTGCCCTGAAGCACTGTGGCTAGCGCATCGTCGTTAAGCGGGTTCTGCTTGTCTTCGTTGTTGACGGCGTCTTCAAGTATGCTTTTCACTTCACGCACTGACACTTCCTCACCACTGTCGGTCTTTATGGAGTCGCTGAAGAACGATTTGAGCGGGAAGATTCCGAAATCGGTCATTATGTACTTGCTGTTGGCCACGCGCGATATGGTGCTGACATCGAGGCCAGTAATGTCGGCAATGTCTTTCAGTATCATCGGGCGTAGTTTGCATTCGTCGCCGTCAATAAAATAGTCGCGCTGATAGTTCACAATGGCCTGCATTGTTGAGAGCAGGGTAATCTTGCGTTGCTGAATGGCATCGATGAACCATTTGGCGGAATCAATCTTTTGCTTTACGAAGTTTATGGTTTCCTTGTCCTGCGGGGTGCGTTTGTTTTTTGTGGCCAGTTGCTCGAGCATATTGGAGTACGTACGGCTTATGCGCAAGTCGGGCGTATTATGCTCGTTTAGGATCACTTCCAATTGGTCGTCGTTGTTTTCAAGGATGAAATCGGGTGTAATTGCCTGTGTTGTGTGTTCTTGCGGATTGGAGTAGCCTCCGCCAGGTTTGGGGTTCAGTTTGAGTATCTCGTCGAGGGCATCTTTCAGTTGCTGTTCGGTGGCGCCAGTGCGTTGCAGAATCTTGTCGTAATGCTTGCGCGAGAATTCGGTGAAGCACTTGTCGATGATTTTCATTGCGAGTTGCACTGATTCAAGTGCCTGATTCTTGCGTTTTAGTTGTAGCATAAGGCATTCCTGCAAGGTCAGCGCACCGACGCCCGCAGGGTCGAAATCCTGTATGATGTCGAGGATGGCTCGCAGTTCATCTTCCGACACGTCGATGTTTTGCGTGAATGCCAAATCGTCGGAAATGGATTCTAGTTCGCGACGCAGGTATCCGTCGTCGTCAATGTTTCCGATGATGTATTCTGCCAGTTTATGCTGTCGGTCGGTCATTTTGTGCACGCCCAGTTGGCTCAGTAGATTCTCGTGGAATGTAGGCCCTTGTGTGAGTGGCGTCTCGCGTACCTCGTCGTCGGGCGAGTAGTTGTTGGCGCGAGTCTTGTATGAAGGTATGTAGTCGTCGTCATTGATGTATCCTTCAAGCGACAGTTCGTCTTGGTCCTTTTGCTCATCGGGAAGCGGTTCCTCGCCTTCTGCACGGCTGTCGAAATCGGCTTCCTCAAGTGCAGGATTCTCTTCTATCTCGCTTTTGATGCGTTGGTCGAGTTGCAGGATAGGCACCTCAAGCAGGCGGATTACCTGAATCTGCTGTGGAGTCAGTTTCTGAAGTAGTTTCTGTTGTAGACTTTGTTTCAGCATAATCACCAATAATAATCGCAAGATACTTATTTTATCAGCCCATAACAAAAAGACGGCCAAATAGAGGTGGATGTCACACTATTTTTTCGATAATGTCATCGAAAAATCAGAATGAAGAATAAAAATAAAGCCATTCCGAAAAGGAATGGCTTTTGAAATATGTCAGTAAATGATTGTCTGTTAGAAATCTGCGTTCTTTGGAGTACGTGGGAAAGGAATCACGTCGCGGATGTTGGCCATACCAGTCACAAACAGCATAAGGCGCTCGAAACCGAGTCCGAAGCCTGCGTGCGGGCAACTGCCAAATTTGCGGGTGTCGAGATACCACCACATATCCTTCATTGGGATGTTGCGCTCGTTTATCTCGTTGATGAGTTTGTCGTATGATTCCTCGCGTACCGAACCGCCGATTATCTCGCCAATCTGTGGGAACAAGACGTCGGTGCCTTGAACGGTTTCGGCCATTTCCTTGCCGTTGTACACAGGTTTCTTCTCATCTATCTTCATATAGAATGCCTTTATGGCTTTCGGGTAGTTGGTCATAATCACAGGCTTCTTGAAGTATTCTTCAACCAGGTAGCGTTCGTGTTCTGAAGCCAGGTCGTCGCCCCAATTGCAAGGGAATTCGAACTTGCGACCGTTCTTGATGGCCTCTTGCAGAATCTCGATGCCTTTTGTGTAAGGCAGATGCACGAATTCAGTGTTTACGACGCTGTTGAGGCGTTCAAGCAGGCCTTTGTCAATCATCTTGTTAAGGAAGTTGAGGTCGTCTTGGCAGTTGTCGAGAGCCCATTTCACGCAATACTTGATGAATTCTTCTTCAAGGGCCATAAGGTCGTCCATATCGTAGAAGCAGATTTCAGGCTCAATCATCCAGAATTCGGCCAAGTGGCGAGGGGTGTTTGAGTTTTCGGCGCGGAAGGTTGGGCCGAAAGTGTAAATCTGTCCAAGGGCGGTTGCGCCGAGTTCGCCTTCAAGTTGTCCGCTCACGGTTAGCGAAGCCTGTTTCCCGAAGAAGTCGTCGTCATATATTATGGAGCCTTTCTCGTCCTTTTTCAGGTCGTAAAGGTTCTTGGTTGTAACTTGGAACATTTGTCCGGCACCCTCGCAGTCGCTTGCTGTGATGAGTGGGGTGTGGAAGTAGAAGAAACCCTTGTCGTGGAAGAACTTGTGGATAGCAAAAGCCATGTTGTGGCGGATGCGCATCACTGCGCCAAAAGTGTTGGTGCGAAGGCGCATGTGTGCGTATTGGCGCATATATTCCATGCTTTGGCCTTTCTTCTGCATTGGATAGTCGGCAGGGCAGTCGCCAAACAGTTTTATCTCCTTGGCTTGAATCTCGACGCTTTGTCCCGAACCTTGGCTTTCAACCAGTTTGCCGGCAACGCAGATGCAGGCGCCGGTGGTTATCTGCTTCATCAGTTCCTCGTCGAAGTTGGCCACGTCGGCAACTATTTGGACGTTATTGATTGTTGAGCCGTCGTTCAAGGCTATGAAAACCACAGTCTTGCTGTCGCGTTTGGTGCGCACCCAGCCCATTGCCACCACGTCGGAGCCAACGACTCCCGACTTCAGTATGTCAACAACTTTTGTTCTCTTTTGCATATCATTTGTCTTTTATGTGTTCTGTTTTTTGCGACTGCGAATTTATTGCATTTTTTTGTCGAAATGGAATTTAAATGCAACTTATCTGCGGGTTTTAAACGGCTTTTTCAGTTAAGATGGCTTCTTGTTTCGCGATGCGGAGGCTTTGGGTGCAAATATTGACTGCGGAAAAACAAATTGAGAATGTGGCAAATGGCATTATTGTCCGCGATAACACAGAAGTGGGGCACGGCATCATTGTCCATCTTTGGATGTTTGGCTGAGTTATCAAGGGTGTTCCTACTGAAAACCTTTACCGAAACGGGCAAAAGTTTTCATCAGAAACAACATGGCTTGCTATATTTTTTCCATGTTCTTGCAAAATCTCCCCCAATGAGTGACTTTTTTTATCGAAATCTCCCCCAATGAGTGATATTTTAGTATTTTTGTACATAAAATTGAAATATATGTTGGACAATAGTCTATATGAATATATGAATTCCATGCTGAAGCAAACGCCTGTCAGCATGAAGCGATACTTGTATAATACAATTGCATGGGATGCACGAATGGTAGGAATTGTAGGACCTAGAGGTGTTGGTAAATCCACCATGATATTACAGTACATCCTATCCCAAACAGACAAAAGAAATATGCTTTACGTGTCTGCTGATAACATATATTTCTCTACACATACAATTGTAGAAACCGCAGACAATTTTGTAAAGGAAGGTGGCGAACATCTTTTTATTGATGAAGTTCACAAATACAAAAATTGGTCGAAAGAATTGAAACAGATATACGATGTATATCCAAAATTAAAAATAGTGTTCACAGGCTCATCGGTGTTGGACATACAAAAAGGCGAAGCGGATTTGAGCAGACGAACATTAATGTACACATTGCAAGGACTTTCGTTTCGTGAATATCTTGAATTGTTTCATGGCATTCAGGGCAAATACTACTCGTTAGGCGAAATATTAAATCATCAGGTTTCCGTCCCTGAATTGGAGCATCCTCTACCATTATTTCGCGACTACCTTAAGAGGGGCTATTATCCTTTTGCCAAAGAATTTGGTTTTGAGACCCGAATGCAACAGGTTATTAATCAAACCATTGAAACTGACATTGCACAATATGCCGATATGAAAGCATCAACTGCAAGGAAACTAAAGCAAATGCTTGGCGTAATAGCAGGCTTAGCACCTTACAAGCCTAATGCAGACAATTTAGCCAGGGAATTATCTGTTAGCAAGAATAATGTGCCAGATTATTTGGTGTACCTTGAAATGGCAGGAATGATTGGTCAATTACGTGACGACACAGGAGGAATGCGAGGACTTGGCAAGATAGAAAAAGTATATATCGACAACCCAAGTTTAATGACCGTTTTGGCAGGTGGCAACCCTGATGCCGGCAACATAAGGGAGACTTTCTTTTATAACCAAATGAGAGTACACAACGACATTATTTCCTCTCGCTATTCTGACTTTTGCATTGATACATTCACGTTTGAGATTGGTGGCAAAAAGAAAGGGAAAAAACAAATTGAGAATGTGGCAAATGGCTTTATTGTCCGCGATGATATTGAAGTGGGGCACGGCATCGTTGTCCCTCTTTGGATGTTTGGCATGAGTTATTAAGGGTATTCCTAAGGAATAGTGTAGGCAAAATCTAGAATCCTATCGACATTCCCAATTCAACGGTGAAAGGCCTGATGAATGTTCCCGCCATCAGGAAGTCCTTGTAGCCCGATGCGTCTTCGACAAGGTCGGCGGAACTGATGTTGCCACTTGCGCCTTTTTGGTTCAGGATGTTGATTACGTTGAGGCTGAACTTGATTTTTTCCTTGAGTTTGTAGTCGATGCCACCGAACGTTTCAACCCTGCCTTTGAAATAGAGCGAGTTGGTCTTGTTCACGTATGTCTTGCTGATGTAGCGGGCGCTTAGCCACATACGCCAGTCGCCAATGGTGTATGACGGGTCGCAGACAATTTCCACCTTGTGAAGGTTGGTCACGTTCTTGCCCGAGAAGTCGTGGACGTCGGTAACGCCGTCTGAGAAGGTTGGCGCAAATTCAAAATCCTTGTATTTTGGATTCCTGACAGTCAGCGACATATGTATGTTGATGCCTTTGGATGGCGTTATCATAGCATCGGTAACCCAGCCAAGCGACGATATTCCATAGGTGAGCGGAAGCGTCACCGATTCGGTGAATCCCGCAGGGTAGCCCGCCGACTCTTTCTGCAGGGTGTGTTGGAACACCGACCGTGTGTTGTAGTTGCTTTGGCTGATGTAGTTCACCTGCGACAGGATGCTTATCCACTTGTTTTGGAACGAGAGTCCGAAGCGTGCCAGATAAGTGTCGGTCGGGTCGGTTGAAGGGTCGTAGAACCCGCCGTAATTGAATATGTTGGAGTGGATTCGCGTGAAAGTGAAGTCGCCTTGTACAAACAGCCCGCCCACAATCTTGTAGAGACCTTCGGCGCCGAAAGAGCCGTTGAGGTAAGTCTCGCCAAACGGCGTAATCTTTCCTTTTGTGAGGTTGAAACCGGAGTAGCGGGTGTTGCTCTTGTCGTCGCCAATGTTGTTTGCCGATTTCCCGCTGATGTCAAGGCCTTCGGCCCTTACAAACGCTTTGATGTCTAGTCTCGGTCCCACCTTCCAGCAATCCTTTATATAGCCTGCAAATTTTGTCTCGTGCCCATTGTAGTATTCGGCGCCGGTGTTGAAATTGTAGAACCGTTCGCCGTTGAATAGCAGAAATTCAGGGTCCGATGCCACCTCGTGGGCGAAAATAGCCGACGACGACACCGTTCCGCCTTTGTTAAGGTTGAAGTCGATGCCTATGCGCAAGTCGTGGTGGTCTTTCTTAAGCGATAGTTCGGCATTGTTTATCCACGACGACTCGAAAGTGTCGAAATGAAGAAGGTTGCGTTTCTGCACGGGTCCAGCGTAGGCTGAGCCGTCGGCGTATGTGTATCCCGTTTCTGCAGTGGCATTGTCGATGCCGGCCAGCGTTCCCGACCCTCGCACCGATGTACCGTCCTTCAGCCGGCTACGGAAAACAAGGCGGGCGTCGTCACTGAAGGTGTATTCAAGGTTGAAGGTGAGGTGGTTGCTTTTGTCCGTGTTGCCGTCCTTCAGCCCCATCGACTCCATCTTGCCTGTCTTAAAGTTCATATACGAGACTTCGTTGAACGACGGCAGATAGCAGTCTCTGCCCAAATCGAACCCATTATAGGGCTTCACGCTTCCGTCGCCCACAAACACAAACGGGCCGTAGTTTTCCTGCACATACAGGAAATTGACATATTGGTACACAACCGACACCTTGGCTTTGCCAAAATCCTTTGACAGTGCGCATTTGTAGAATTGATGCCTGTCCTTATAGAAAGGATAGTCGATGTGGTTCGAACCGGGGTCGAAGTTTTGGTATGTTGATGCCGAGAACTGAACGCCACCGGCAATAGGTCCCGACAGGTTTACATCGAGTTTATGCTGTCCGTAGATGCCGTACGTGTAGTTTACTTTTCCGCCAAGAATGTCACTGCCGAGAATATTGTAACTGTCAGCGTAGTTGTTTATCTCGCCGTAGCGCATAGCCGTTTCCATTGGGCCGATAGTGCCCGTCCGGCTTGCGCTCACGCCTCCGTGCCACGACTTGTACGGGAACAGGTGGTATATGTAATATGATACAGGCAGGCCGTCTTCAAAAATCTGTATGGCCGACGATGTGTTGGTTGGCAGGCCAAGCGACACTTCACGGGGCTTGCTGTCTGACGAGGCGTTTAGAAAAATGGCACTATTGGCCTCTGATGTAGAATCAGGTTTGACATTGTCAGCGTACAGACTACTTAATGGCAAAATCAACATAGTGATTGCCAGGCTGATAACTCTCATATTGCTGTTTTTCCGTGTTAAAGTGTGTTTAGCATGCCAAACATACAGCATTTATGTCTCTTTCCCGAAAAAATAATGGCCAAATTACCTTTTGGGGCATATTTTTAGCGAGACGATGAGGCCTCGAGGAATAGTCAGGCACATATTTGGCCCCCTGCCTTCGGTGTAAGGTTCAGGGAAGCAATACTCGTTGAGCACGTTGCCGTAGTCCCAAATGTTGTAGCATTGGGCGTATAGGCTCATATTGCATCCCGCCATTTGCCAGTTGACACGCGCGTGCAAGTCAAAGTTGAAGATTGCGCTTTCGCGACAGCCGAAATTGCCGTCCGTAGGGTTGGTGCCACGCGAACACCTTGGAGTGACTGCCACATTGTTGTTGCCGTCGGCATCGGTACGCAGTTCGGTGCTGTAGAACACAAACGGCTGACCGTCGGTCCAGTTGCCCGCGCATCCCAACAGCAACCAGTCGAACATATTGTAACTAAAGTATGCACGCAGAATGTAGCCCTTGTCTTGGTCGTATCGGCTGTTGCCGGCATATTTGCCGTCGGGGTTGCGGAGTGTCCGGTGTGTATTAGGGTTGGCCGTTGTTTCCGATAATGTGCCAATGTTGTTTGCGACAGGTCCGTTGCCCAGTGCGCAAGGTCCCGATGCCTGCAACGATTGCCACGAGATGCTGAACATCGCTTTCTGTCCGCGGTAGGTGTAGCGTGACTGTTGCGACACGTAGTAAGGTGTGTTGTGGATGAATCCGTCACCGCAGAGCGATTGTGGCAGATAGCCGACCTCATACTCGTGATTGCCGGCATTGAGCCAGAAGGTCCCGTCGGCGTCATACGAGCCGTTTGCATCGGCACCGCCAACATAGTCGGTGTGCCAGACGTGGTAGTATTTCTTGAAAGTCTGAAGAAGGGCGAGTTCGTGATTGCCGTAAGTCAGGCGGATAGGTATGTATAGGCT
>CALCFP010000169.1 GCA_937900725.1 uncultured Bacteroidota bacterium
AATAAAGTCTATAAGTTAAAGATATTTTTAATAAAAAAAGAAATATTATTTTTACGAATATTTATTATATGTTTTAATAAATTTTCCAATTTATGTATACTTTTATTCGATTATGGTGTATTATCTAAGTAAGTGATAATAATTTAAGGAACTGCATGTTATGCCGAAAAAATCCAAAAACACACATATTATACATAGAAAACCCACCTATATTTTTACCTTTGCACGCTTTAAAATAAAATCATTATGTCAGAAAACCAGAACCAATACAAATTCGATGCCGTAGATTTGATACTCTACTTTTGGAACAAACGCATTCCTATCATCATTGTCGGATTTGCAACCGCCATTATCTCGGCTGTAGTATCGCTTTGCATAACAGAAAAATACAAGTCGGAAGTGATATTGTTCCCTTCAGCAGCAGGTTCTGTCTCACAAGACTTGCTTTCCATTTCATCTATGGGAAAAAGCATCTTGCGCCTTGGTGAAGATGAGGAACTTGACCAATTGATGCAGGTTCTTCAATCAGACCAAATCAGGAACCGTGTCATTCAAAAGTTCGACTTGATGAATCACTACAAGGTTAAAATGGATTCAAAGTATCCTTATACCCAACTTTACCAAAAGTATGACAAGAACATTGTTATCAAGCCGACAAAGTTCCTTTCTGTCAAAATTACAGTTTTAGATACCGACCCCCAACTTGCCGCCGACATTGCCAATGAAATATCAAATTTGGTCGATACTGTAAAAAACGGCATGCAACACGAAAAAGCGCTTCAAGCCCTTCAACTTGTTGAAAACGAATATAATGCACTAAAACAAGACATAGAATTGCGCGAAGA
Organism: uncultured Bacteroidota bacterium; assembly: GCA_937900725.1. Classification (GTDB taxonomy): domain Bacteria; phylum Bacteroidota; class Bacteroidia; order Bacteroidales; family SZUA-534; genus RUG13583. The sequence continues at coordinate 846 of CALCFP010000169.1, forward strand.
CTCATTGAACACTTTGCGAAAGAAAGGCATTGTCGATTACGAGAAGCAAGCCGAAGCGCTATCAAATGCTTTAGGCGTGGCTTTGAGCAATGGGCAAAACAAAGCCGCTGACGAAATCCAAAAAAGGCTGGACAAAATTGGCGAAATTGGTGGACCTTACATAGACATTTACAACCAATTGCTATTTGACAAGGAACGCATATCTGATTTGAAGACCAAACTTGCAGAAGCACAGATTGATGCCCGCCAAAACCTGCCACAAAAATACGTTGTCAACAAGGCTACCGTTGCCGAAAAGAAATCGTATCCAGTACGTTGGCTCATCGTGGTAACTTCAACATTGTCAGTAGTCATTTTATTTATGCTTTGCCTGATAATAAAAGATTCTGTTGCAAAGCGCATTGAGTACATAAAGAAATAGACCTTGCAGTTAAAGCAAATAAACGGTTGGTGGATATATGCCTGCACGGCATTGTTTTTGGCGCTGAACCTATATTGCATATACAATGAGTTTTACTTGTTGAGTGTATTGCCTATTGCGCTGATTCTGATAGGTGCGGCATTCCTGGCGTTAGACAAGTTGATGCTGGCAATTGCGTTTATGGCCCCACTTTCCATTCCTTTAAGCGAAGTGGTGGAAACACTCCCAATCGATATGTTTCTGCCTACCGAACCGCTACTGGCTGGCATATTGCTGTTATTCATATTCAAGATTATTCACGACCGCACATTCGACAAGCGCATACTTGTCCATCCTGTAAGCATCACCATCTACATTTACCTTGGATGGATGTTGCTAACCTGCGTCACAAGCGTAGAGCCTCTGGTTTCTCTTAAATTCTGGCTATCAAGAGTATGGTTCATTGTGGCCTTGTATTTCATTATGACGCAAGTATTCCGGAAGAATCCGGATAATGCCGGTTTCGCAATCTTCGGCGGTCTGGAGCAGATCATTGAATATGTGAATGACCTCCATTTTGATGATGAGGATATCTCCTGGCTTCGTTCGCAGGGCATCTTCCC
>CALCFP010000170.1 GCA_937900725.1 uncultured Bacteroidota bacterium
TTTCCATGAAACAGCTCATGGACATTGCCGACACAGGCAACATTATGCCTCCAAAAACCACTTGGTTTGAGCCAAAACTTCGTTCAGGATTGGTAATTCACGAGTTGTAATCGACTTTTACACGCATCTTACATACTGCCCGTCAATGGTTTACGGCCTTTGACGGGCTTTTTGTCAATAAGAAAGGCAAAAAAGGTTTCCTTATTGGTGGTTTTTTATATTTTTGACATCGTTCGAGAAAAAACAAATAAATGGACAAAGCAGTAAATACAGCCACTATTCTAATGCACTGCGACGACCAAATAGGCATTGTCGCAAAGGTGACTGAATTCATTCAAAACAACAGGGGAAACATTCTGGCACTCGACCAACACGTCGATCACGAAGAAGGCCAGTTCTTTATGCGAATAATGTGGGACTTGGCTGAATTTGTAATTCCTAAAGACAAGATTCAAGACTATTTCAATACATTGATAGCATCGGCATACAATATGCAGTTCAAAATCTATTTTTCGGAAGACAAGCCGCGAATGGCTTTGTTTGTCTCGAAAATGGACCATTGCCTGTTCGATATTCTGGCTCGCTATCAAGGTCGCGAATGGAACGTTGAGATTCCTCTTGTAATAAGCAACCATGAGGATTTGCGTTCTGTTGTGGAACAATTCGGAATTCCGTTCTACTGTTTTCCAATAACCAAGGAGAACAAGGAGGAACAGGAAGCCAAGGAATTGGAACTACTTGAAAAATACAACATTACATTCGTTGTATTGGCTCGCTACATGCAAGTCATATCACCAAACTTTATCAGCAAGTATCCAAACAAGATTATCAACATACACCACTCCTTCCTGCCTGCGTTTACTGGCGCCAAGCCTTATCACGCAGCATACAAGCGTGGTGTGAAAATCATTGGTGCAACATCGCACTACGTTACAACCGACCTCGACGAAGGTCCAATCATTGAACAGGACGTGACACGCATCACCCACCGCGACACTGTCGATGATTTGGTGCTGAAAGGCCGCGATTTGGAAAAAATCGTACTTTCGAGGGCCATAAACTTGCACATACAGCGCAAGACTCTAGTTTACAACAACAAAACAATAGTTTTTGCATAACCACATATACCATTAATAATAACTAAAATCAACTAATTATGAAACATTTACTAACAATTGTAATTGCAGCCTTGGCACTAAACTTAAGCGCCCAAGAAGTTGCACCTGAAGATTTAATCAATCAAGCAAACAGCGCTGTACAACTTAAAGATTTCAAAGGCGCATACGATCTCTACACCCAAGTATTCAGCCTATATGAATCAAAAGGCAGAGCAAACGAGATTAAGCCTGAAATTGTTTACAATGCAGGATACTGCGCACAGAAAGCAGGCATGAACGATGAAGCCATTCCTCATTTGCTTAAAGCAATTGAAGCAGGCGTTTACGATGCAAAACCTTACCAATACCTTGCAAATGCCTACAAGGCAAAAAAAGACTCAGAGAACTACGAAAAGGCTCTTGAAGACGGTCTAGCAAAATACCCAGATGATGCTGCCTTAAAGAAAATGATGGCAAATGAATATGTGCTTAAAGGCAACAAGTTCTACAAAGAAGGCAACAACATTAAAAAAGCCGCAAACGAAAGCGGTTTGAATGCAAGCGACACTGTTGCTTTCCGTGCTGAATACGCAAAGGCTGACGCTGAATTTGAAAAAGCACTTCCTCTTATTGAGAAAGCATACCAATACGACAACAAGAACAAAAACGCACTGAAAATCCTTGTAAACCTTTACACTGCTTTGGACAGACAAGAAGATGCAGACCGCATCAAGGCTGAATTGGACGCTCTACAGAAATAATATTTGACAACTAAAAATAGAAAACGCGCCTGAATAAAATTCAAGCGCGTTTTTTTATGCTTTACATTTTTCTATTTAAGACGAGCAACCAACCTGCGGGTTGTACCTGACTGTTCCTCTGTTATGTCGGCGCAGTAACCTCTCACAAGCATTACCGATATCTCGTCAGCCCCACTGGATTCGAGCAACGACGTTGTGCAGTTTTCCTGGCTTATCTCCATTGTCAGGCTATAGTCCTTTTCAGAGAAGTTGAAGATAAAGTTGATGTTGCCACTGAACGGCAGGATATTTGTCAAGAACTCCTCAAGAAGCAATTCCAAAATGTTGATTTTGTCAACCAAAGAGTGTTTCTGGCAGAAATACTCAATCTTGCCATTCATCTGGTAAAGGTCGTAATCGCGAGACGCGACATTGAACTCGACACTTTTTATCTTGTTGACAAACACTTGCGTGGCAACATTTTGCGGATGTTCAAATATTTGTTCTGGCGTTCCGTCCTCGCAAATCTCGCCATTGCAAAGGAAAAGAATGCGCGAACTTACCTCGCGTGCAAAGTTCATCTCGTGCGTGGCGATAATCATTGTGTGGCCTTCCTTGGCAAGTTTGCGGATAACGCTCAACACCTCGCTGACCATTGTCGGGTCGAGTGCCGATGTAGGCTCATCCATAAGAATGATTTCAGGATGCATAGCGAGACAGCGGGCAATTGCGACACGCTGTAGTTGCCCACCCGAAAGGTTTCGGGAATAGCAGTCGGCCTTTCCTGCAAGACCAACCATACGCAAGAACTCAATTCCCTGTTCTTTGGCTTCCTGACTGCTCAATTTCAACAACTTGCGTGGGCCCAACGTCACATTTTCAAGGACCGTGTAGTTCTCGAACAGATTGTACGACTGGAACACCATTCCAACCTTCTTGCGAATTTGCGTCAGGTCAGACTTGGGGTCGGTGATGTCGACACCCAACACCTCCACTCTGCCCGATGTAGGTTTCTCCAAACCGTTCAGGCAACGCAACAATGTGCTCTTGCCACACCCTGACGGTCCAATAATGGAAACGACCTCGCCTTTGTTTATTGTGCAATTCAAATCATTCCAAACAGATGTTACCTGTCCGTTGTTGTTGAATTGCTTTGATAGATTGGAAACAGATATCATCATCACCTTACCATTTGAATTTAATCCTGTCAAGCAATACACTTGCAATCCACGCTGTCAGAAAATAGACAAGTGATATGAATATCAACGTGAAAAATTCGTCAAACGAACGACTGCGAATGATATCGGCCGCCTTAGTCAAGTCGAGAATGGCGATGTAGCCAACAATGGACGTATTCTTGATAAGCGACACTACAGATGCCTTGTATATAGGCAACAAATGCTTGAACGCCTGTGGCGCAACCACATACAACAATGTCTGCAACTTGGTGAATCCCAATGCCTCACACGCTTCTGTCTGGCTTTTGCCAATGTTCTTTATTGATACATAAAACATATTGCTGACGTAAGCCGAGAAGTTTATTGCAAATGCAAAACTTGCGACCTTGATAGGCGAAAGACTCGTTTCGGCAAACACGATGTAGAACATTATCATCAGCAAGACAAGCATTGGAATGCCAATGATAGCCTTGAAATAAATGTCGCCAAAGATACGCCCGAACTTGCCCCCGAACAAGGCAAAAAAGCAAATTGCAATCCCCAACAATGTTCCGAAAAGAATGGCAAAAAACGATATGTCGATTGTAGTTATAAAGCCCTGAATAAGCAGTTTGTATCTCTTTTCAACAATCAGGTTGTTTTTTAGGCTTCTTGATATTCTGTCAAAAAGCGACAAATTGATGTCGGATTGACGGCTGACTGTAGCGCAAACGACATTAGCATCAATATAACTATCAGAAAATGAAACAACATTCAACCTTTCTGGCGTAATTGAGAGTGTGCCAATTAGAAGGTCGCACTTGCCACTGTTCAAGTACGGAATCATTGCGTTGAAGGCTATGGTTGTCATCTTGACAGGACGGTTCAGATACTGGCCGAAACGGAGCATCAAATCGGGCTCAAAGCCTTCGAGTTGTGTTTCCGCCATAATTGTATAGCACGACAAGACGCCGTTCATACCTACAAGAAGTGGCTCGGCATCTGATTCTATCACAATGTTTGGCATCTCGCATTTGGCATTGTCGCCAAACCAATTTTCGAACATTTTATCTAAAGTACTGTCCGACTTTATCTTATGCAGAAAATCATTGAATTGTTGTTTCAATGTAGTCTCACCAATGCGGAAAGCCACGGCGAGATTATCGGCCGAAACATTACTATCGATTACAACAATCTGTGAATCAAGACTATGCAAATAATCAACATTTTGTTCCAAAGTAAAAATAGCATCGCATTTGCCTGATGAGAGCGCATAGTCCAACGACGCCAAACTATTCAACGTCAGCACTTTCGCGTTTGGATATTTCTGCCTGATACATTCATCGTGGCTCGTGTTGACCAACACTCCTATCTTGCAACCGTCCAAATCATCGGCAGATGAAACCTGACGACAATCGGGACTGACACAAGAACTGAAAGTCAACAAGATAGATAGTATCGATATATATAGGCCTCGCATTTCGGAACAATCAACAATGCTAAAGGGGACTTATATAAATTCCCCGTTTTTATTTTTTATAATATGAATCATTCTTCAATCTTTTGTGTGCTTTTGAATTTTTGTCGCCATCTTGCTGGACGGTTTGAGACGCGGTACGCAACGTCTCTACGAAATCGTTCAACCAATCAATCTGCCTGACAAAATCTTCAAAATCACTCCCCTAAAGTAACAAATATCAGCCTACAAAACGCATTGTTGCAGAAGCGTTTTTGATTCTGGGCCACAATTCATCACCAAATCAATGATAGACAGGTTTGGAACGAAGCCGAAACGCTCTTCGAACACCTGGGTGTATGGTTTTGCCACAAAATGCACATCTTCAGTCTGATGCGATTCTTTTGGGTGAATGGTGTTGCGGTAATCTTCACAAGTGGCCTGCTTGACGTAATCGTCGGTCAAGGCAGAATTGTTGCTCATTTTCAGCCATTTGCAACAAACTTCAAAAATTGCGTTATTCAAGTCGAGCAAGAACTCGAACTTGTGCGCATAAAGTGGCTGAATATCATCGACATAATAATCGAAATATGGCGACGACTTGTAAAGCGACTTGATAGTGTAGAAATGGTTTTTCTGCCACTGAGTCTGATACGACAGCCGAATGTCTCTCGTCATTGGATTATGCACATCTCCCTTTAACGTAGGCACTTGCAACGACTGAATGCTATTTGGCCCATAAAGCACGCATCGATTGCGGTAACTTTGCTTTGGGAAAGTTTCAAACTGCTCGACAAGCACTTTCTGATGACTTACCACCTTTGCAAAATACTGCACTGGTGCCCAATAGGCCGTGCTCAACAGGCACACCGACTCGCAATTGTCCTCCATTACTGATTGTCTAATTCTCCTGCTTCAATTATACGAATAAAATTAGCAGCCCTGCACCTACCGAAACTACCTGCGAGAATTACAATCAAGTCTTCGCGATTGAGCAAGCCTGAATTTATCATATTGGAAAGATTCTCTTTCAGGAAATCGTCGGTATTGTCGCGACGCTG
>CALCFP010000171.1 GCA_937900725.1 uncultured Bacteroidota bacterium
CACTATTTTACAATTTCGGAAAATTCCTGACTCCTGCTTCCTAACTCCTCACTGAGCGAAGCTCTTCACTCCTAACTCCATACAGCTCCATCGGCAAACGACAAGGCTGTGCACACTCTCCACGGTTCGCACTACGCCCCGTCAACGCCGCACTCATATAGCATTGACCGCTGATACACACGCACAAAGCTCCATGCACAAAGCATTCCAGTTCCACGTCAGGAACAGCTGCATGTATTGCTCTGATCTGCTCCACAGAGAGCTCACGAGCCATCACAACACGCGTCATTCCTAAGTCATGCATCAGCTTGACCTTCTCTATCGTGCGGTTATCTGTCTGCGTGCTGGCATGAAGCTCGATTGGAGGAAGATTAAGCTGAAGCAATCCCAGATCCTGGATGATCAGCGCATCTGCACCAGCCTCGTAGAGCTGCCACGCCAGACGCTCAGCTTCACGCAATTCAGGATCTGTGAGGATCGTATTGAACGCCACAATAGTCTTCGCACCAAACTGATGGCCGAAGGCTGCAAGTCGCTCAATATCCTCCACTGAATTACCCGCAGCAGCACGCGCACCGAAAGCCGATGAACCGATATACACAGCGTCTGCGCCATGACGGAAAGCCTCAATGCCGACCTCTACATTACGAGCTGGAGCCAGAAGTTCTATTCTATGTTGCATAAAAGATTTGTCTTGTTGGAGGTGCAAAGATAGCAAAAATAGCCGACATGACCATAATTTTGCCCCATATTTTTGCAATATATTTAAAATAGGTGTATCTTTGCACAGTTTTTTGAAACAACCATTTCATCATGCTTCAGATTCTTCCTCGCATCAGTCATTTCATGAGCCAGTATTGCTCATGGATTGTCATAGCTGCCGCCGTATTGAGTGGCTTCTTTCCTCAGACCTTCGCCTGGGTGCAGCAAGGCCAGCGTCCTTCCATCATTCTTGGCATTATTATGCTGACCATGGGATGTACGCTCTCTACCGAAGATTTCAAGAATGTGGCCAAGCGTCCTTTGGACATCCTCTTAGGTACAATCTCCCAGTTCACCATCATGCCATTTGTGGCATACGGACTCACCAAGGTCTTCAATCTCGATCCATTCCTCTCAGCAGGTATCATCCTCGTAGGATGCTGTCCGGGAGGTGTTTCGAGCAATATTATGTCATTCCTCTGTCACGGCGATGTGGCATTCTCTGTAGGTATGACCACCGTCAGCACCCTCCTCGCTCCTGTCATGACGCCTATGATGGTGCTGTGGCTGGCCGGACAGCAGATTGAGGTCGACGCATGGGGTATGTTCCAGAATATCTGCTACGTCACGCTCCTGCCGGTAGCTTGTGGTTGTGCTTTCAACTATTTCCTCGGTCATCGCAAGGACTTCAAGGATATCCAGAGTGTCATGCCGGGTATCTCGGTGTTCTGCCTGGCGCTGATCGTAGGTGGTGTGATCTATACCGTGCATCCGCGTCTTGAGGAGAATGGCCTGGAGCTTATCTTCCTGACCCTCGCAGTAGTAACATGCCACAATGGCCTCGGCTATCTCTTGGGTTATGTCATTGGCAAATTGTTCCGCTTTACTGAAGCTAAGCGCCGCACGCTCAGCCTCGAAGTTGGCATGCAGAATGCGGGTATGGCCACGGTTCTCGCGGGTAATTTCTTCGCTACACCAGCTGCTATTGCTGCAAACCCGATGGCGGCTCTCAGCGTGGTTCCTTGCGCCATTTCGTGCGCCTGGCATTCCATATCGGGAACAATTCTGGCAGGAATATTCCTTCGTTTCGGAAAGAAGACGGACAACTGATGCCTATTTGGCGCCATAACTGGCATTTGGTTCGGCGGCCATAGGGACTGGCTCGCTTTCTTCGATTGCGTAACTTTTATGCAGGCGGTTGTGCTCAAGATATGCCTTGCAAAGCAGATCGACAATGCCACAGAGCGTCTGTTCCCTGACATTTGGCTTCAGTTGACATTCCCAAACAATCATAGTGCTCCATCCCATTTCGGCGAGTTTAGCGCGCACCTGGCTGTCGCGTTCCTGGTTGCGGGCAATCTTTGCCGACCAAAAATCGACATTGCTCTTTGGCATTTTGAATAGTCGGCAGTTGTGACCGTGCCAAAAGCATCCGTGGATGAAAATGGCTGTGCCGTATTTCCGCAAAACGATATCAGGCTTGCCTGGCAGGCTTTTGACATTCACCCTGTAACGGAAACCGTTGGCATAAAGGAATTGTCGCACAATCATTTCGGGTTTTGTGTCGCTTCCTTTTATGCGTCGCATTACGCGACTGCGTTGTTCAGGTGTCAGTGTGTCGGTCACGATTTGTTGTTTTCGGCAAAAATAAAGGTTGTTGGGAAATTACAAATTTCAAATGTGAAATGTGAAATTAAGGCTTTTGGCCGTTGGCGAATGTTTGCTAACCTTTTGCCATTGGCAAAATAGCAAATGGCTTTTGCCTAATGTCACTAGTCTAGCGTCTAAAGTCAATGAAAAGTAGAACAAGGTTAACCGTGTCTGCACAAATTCTGCAACGTGGCAATTCAATCAATCTATTAATCAATTAATAAAAAACCGCCACAGCGGAAACAAAGTCCCATTGTGGCGGTTTTATTGTATGCAGGCAGGATTTATCCTACGTGCATATATTTTGTAACCAAGGCCATTGTCTTCTCAACATCGCCGTTCAACGATTGGCGAAGGTTGGCATCATCGAAAGCACGAAGATACTTGACCATATAATCGACAATATTTTCAGAGAACACGCCCTTTGAAGTATAAATGGCGCGGTCCTTTTCAAGTTCGTCGGCAGCCTTGACGCACGAGTCAGGCAACTGCTCAAGCGACTCCTGCAATTGCTTGTTCTTGTCGTCGTGGATGTTTACGCCAAGTCCAACGAATGTCTTTTCGGCAACTTGCAGAGCGTTAGGCATTTCAAATCCGTGACGTGCTGCGGCGCAAAGCGATGCCATAAGCAGATAGATGTCGGCGCAACCGTCGGAAGCACGCCATTCAAATGTCTGCTTGCCGCTAAAGTCGCAATTTTGAGCCTTTTCGTTAGGATTGCAATTTGCAGCCATATCAGTTTGCTTAATCCAACCCAGTGGCACACGTACAAGTGCGCTACGGTTACTGAACGACCAGCAAAGCGATGTAGGTGCTTCCTGATGTGGCACAAGACGCAAATATGAAAGCGGATTAGGGTTACCGAATGCAGGAAGTGAAGTACCTGCATCCATATAGCCTGCAATGGCCTTCTTGCACTCGTCGGTCAACTCGCCGTTCTTAACCATAACCGACTGTCCGTCCTTCGAGAACTTGCAGTGAACGTGCAGACCGCTACCAGCCTTGCCTGCAGTGATTTTTGGCGCAAATGTGATTGTCACACCGTACTGATATGCCAATTGACGCATAATCCATTTTGCCACAACCAGTTGGTCGGCGGCATCCTCGATATTTGTTGGCAGGAACTCTATCTCGTTCTGCTCATAAACGGTTCCGTCAAGAGTGAAGTTGCCCACCTCGGAGTGTCCGTACTTGATAAGACCGCCAGCCTGTGCAATAAGGCGCATAGCCTCTACTCGGTAACTTGTAAACTTGTTGAAAGGCTCGCTCTCGTGATATCCCTTTTGGTCAGGAACAGGATAAGCATCCTCGCTGTCGGCAATGACGTAGTATTCCAACTCGCCCATAGTCTCCATCTGCAAGCCTGTAGTCTCCTGAAATGCCTTGTGAGCCTTCTTCAGGATATATTCAGGCGAACTCTCGAATGGCTCGCCGTCGCGGTTGTAGAACGAGCAAAGGACATCGACAGCCGACTCGTTGAATGGGTTCAGGAACGCAGTCTTGTACTTTGGCACAACGTAAAGGTCGCTCTTGCCTGCCTCAATGAATGGGAAAAGGCTTGAACCGTCGACACGCTCACCAGCCGAAAGTATGCTCTCAAGGTGGTCAACACTGTTGATGACAAAGTTCAAGGTCTTCAACTTGCCGTCCCAACCGCAATAGTGGAAGTTTATGAACTCAATTTCATTCTCCTTGCAATAACGAATGATGTCGTCGCTTGTAAATTCCGATGCTGGTTTCTGCAGATCCTGCACCAAACGGTTCGGATTCATAGCAATTTTGTTATCCATATAATATTTAGTTATAAATGATTAAAATCAAACCGAACAAAACTAATATAAAGGTTGAAATATTGATGTTGAAATGATGAAAAGTTATGAATAGCCTTTTCAAAAATCTACAACACACGAATCAATTCAAAATGCATTGTCTATACTGGTGATTTTGAAAATGTCAATGCCGACTATAAATTATTGAACTACAAAAATATAATCTGCAATATTGAATAATTTATGCAAATTTTCAATCCGATTGAAAAATTGCATTAAAACACCACAGCACATTGATACAAAATAATTTAGCAATTGTGTAGACTGCGATAGACAACATCGACCACACGGCGCTGGCACTCGTCGGCATTTGGCAGACTGTGGGTTGAAATGAGTTGCAGACGGCAACGCGGGTCGCTGTGCGAAGCGTTCAGAATCTGCGGATTGGCCAATTCCACGTGAAAGCCGTTCCGCTCATAAAATTTTATCCTTCTTACCTTTATCGGCTCTATCGGAAGTTCCACTTCAGCAATGACAGGCAGGTCGGACTCGCTTTGAAGAAGATGAAGCGTCTGCGCGCCGTACCCTTTGTTGCGCTTCTCGCGCAAGACTGCCAGATAAAGCAGGTATCGGCAAATGCCCAAATTCCATATCACAGCCATTCCGCAAAACTCGCCGTTATCTACGATGGCGTTGAAGTCCATTTGCGGGCAACGGCCCACCATTGCCACAAAATGCGACGTATCAGTACGCTCCTCGGGCGGAAACGCCTCTTCATACAATTCTGGCACACGCTTCAAAAGCGCATCAGATGCCGATTTAACCTTTATCAGTTCCATATTTGCTTGACATTGCAGTGGCAAAGATAATCTTTCAGCGTTCACACTTGACACTCCTATTCGGATTTCAAGGAACGGCATCAGCAAACAGCCCCCATCCAACCCCGCAAATTCCACCTCCGCCAACCATCGTGCCTAAATCCTAAACAACCACGTCCTAAATCCTAATCCCGATAGCCATCGGGACTAAATCCTAAATCCTAAATGAAAATAATTCTTTCCACACAATATCAACATCAAGGCTGTGGCATTCTATTTTTCATATTTTTGCACACGTAAAAAACACGAATCTATGAGTGGATTTTTTGGTGCAGTCACCAATTCCGACTGCGTAAATGATGTCTTCTACGGCACCGACTACCATTCCCACCTTGGCACCAAACGTGCGGGAATGTCGATTTACTCGACAAAAAACGGATACCAGCGTGCTATCCACAGTCTTGAAAACAGTTATTTCCGAACAAAGTTCGAAGGCGACATTGCAGGTTTTTCTGGCGAATCGGGCATTGGTTGCATAAGCGACAACGAAGCGCAACCATTGGTAATATTCT
>CALCFP010000172.1 GCA_937900725.1 uncultured Bacteroidota bacterium
CAGTATGGCTTGCGCAAAAGGCTAGCGATTACGAACGTAACTTGTTGTCAAATATTGAGATATCTAACGAGACGATAGCAACAGCCTCGTTCGGTCAGACAATCAGGGAAGAGACTTCAGGTGGTTTGCGTGCAGTTATCCCTCTGACTCTCTTGCTGATAGTAGTGCTCACGGTTATCCTGCGCGAGGAGATTCGCAACAAGGACGAGGTGGCCTTGGGCTTGACATTCACGCTTGTGGGCATGATTCTGCTCACTTCGGGTATCAAACTTGGGCTTGGCTCGCTTGGCGGTGAGGTCGGCTCGCAGTTGCCAAAGGCGTTTGCCAGCAAGGAGAAGTTTGTAGAGCAGGTGGTAATCAATAACTTCGACACCACATTGCTCTACAGCGGAATCAGTCCTGAAGGCGAGTGCAAGGTGTTTTTCAACCTTTATGAGAAAGGCGAAGTCAAGCCTGTAGAATTTGATCCTGCTTATTTTGATAAGGAACAACATACTTATACACAGATAATTACTGAAAAACCGCTATTCGACAGCCAATTGTCGGCGCTTGGACTCGTGCTTGTGTTGCTTTTCGCCTTCGGCCTTGGCTACGGCGCATCGCTTGCTGAACCAGCGTTGAGCGCTTTGGGCATTACTGTGGAGGGCATCACCATTGGTGCCATAAAGCGCCAGCAGATAGTGCAAATGGTGTCAATCGGCGTCGGTGTGGGCATTGTGCTCGGCCTTTCGCGCATCCTTTTTGGCTTGCCACTTGCGTGGATGCTTGTCATTACCTACGCGTTGTTGCTGATACTCACCATTTTCAGCGAGGATGGCTTTGCGTCCATTGCCTGGGATAGCGGTGGTGTGACTACTGGACCTGTAACGGTTCCTCTGGTTTTGGCTATGGGGCTCGGAATCGGCGGTGCGCTCAACGTCTCTGATGGATTCGGAATCCTGGCTATGGCATCGGCTTGGCCTATCATAATAGTGCTTCTGTTTGGCATCTATTCAAGATTGAAACAACACAATAATTTAAAGAGCAAGGACAATGAATGACATTAAGGCAAAATCGGGCAAGGTGTCGCCTTCACGCATTGTCTGGCGGACTCAAATGGCGAAGGGCCTGTACACGCCACATAGGGTGAGTTTGATTACGTGCATTGTCAACAACGAGGTCAGCCATCTTGTGCAGGATTTCCTGATCAGGCTGGGAGTTGATGTTTATATTGAGTCGGGCAGGAATGTCCGCGAGGTTGTAAAGCCGTTGCCATTCGGCATTCCTGGCGATACCGTGAAACTAAACAGCACTTCGGCCACCATTTTCCGCTTTTCGGTGCCTCGCGAGAACGCAAGGCTCGTGATTGAGGCTGTTGTGGCTTTGGCCGAACTCAACATTCCTGGCAAGGGAACTGTCTTCTCGCAGGACTTGATGGAATTCAGCAAATATCCGCCAGAAATCAACTTCAATGTGCTCGAAGACTATCTTATGGAAAGTGGCGATGTCCAACTGCTCAACCGACTGTCGTATATGATTTGTGTCCTGTCGGAAAATGGCAGTGGCGACAAACTTGCAAAATATGCGCTCGACCTCGGCATCTGCGTGCCTTTGCTCACAAACGCCACTGGGAACGACATTCGCGACCAGTTGGGATTGATTCGCGTAACCATCCCAGCGGAAAAGGAGGTCGTGCATCTTGTTGTGCCTGAACACGATTCAGCCAGCATCGCATATCTGCTTGCCGAACACGCCAAACTCGACCGCCCAGGACGTGGCTTTATTTATCAGACGCCTGTCACTGTCGGGCTTGTTGATACTCATTTGAAAATTGGCGGACAGAAATATTCCGCCTCAATGGAACAAGTTATCTGCGCCATTGATTCGCTCAAGGGCGATACCAGTTGGCGTCGTCGTCTGGATACCAACGTGCCTAACGGCAACAACTACATCAAGTACGACAACTGCGAGGTGTCAATCATATCTGACGAGGACCGCATCGATGAACTGCGTGCCACCTGCCTCAATGTCGGGGCTACGGGTGCCACCACGTCGCGCATTACCCTTTTGGCAAATGCCGACGGGTCGAACAGCAAGAAACTGCTCGTGCGTTGCGCTGTCAGCATTCCTGCAAATATGGCCGATGCCGTTGTTGATTCGCTTTTGCAAATATCTGACATCGAGAAGGATAATGTCGATAAGATTAACGTCCTCGATTCGCCGTCAACTTACGTAAGGGCGATATAATTTGGGATTTAGGATTTAGGAATTAGGATTTCCATATTTAGGAATTAGGAATTGGGATTTTCATATTTTGGAATTAGAATTTAGGAATTTCATATTTGACATTTACTGTTTAGAATTTTAGTCCCGATGGTCATCGGGACAGATTGTTAAATGCCAAATCCTACATCCTAAATGAATTAAATCCTAAATGACCAAAAACTTACCATAGTTTGAAATTTGTCTTGTTTTGCTTGCAATGTGTTATACAAATGATATATTTTTGTATTCAAAATAATAACACTATGGATGCACTTGAAGTCAAAAGCAATAAAGTCGCTACAGCATTTCGGTTAAGGTCGGATTTGATTGCAAGGCTTAAGGAGTTGGCAAAAAAAGACAACAGAAGCCTCAATAACTATGTTGAGAATGTACTTATGAAAATAGCATTCAATGAACCTAACGACGCAACTGTCAGTGCTATTCGCGAAGCACAAAACAACAATGATTTGGAGAAATTTGACTTTGATGCCTTAAATGAACAAATAAATAGGTTGTGATTTATGTGGATTTTAACGCAAACGTCACAATTCAAAAAAGACTTCAAGAAGTACTGCAACGACAAAGCCAAACTTATTGCATTAAAGACAGTTCTGACGCAGTTGAAGGAAAATGGCACTGTTGACAAGGAATATTTGCCTCATCCATTAAAAGGCAATTACAAAGGAACTTTGGAATGCCATATAGGAAACGATTTCCTTTTGATTTGGATTGATGAAAATAACAGCACCATAAAACTAGTCCGTTTAGGAACACATTCTGAATTGTTTAAATAGATTACTGCTGATATGCATCTGTGTTCCATTCGTGTTGGCGGACACTAATGGATTTTTTATTATTTTGCGGTTGTCAAATTCTAAAACAAGGACTGTTTATATTATAGAGAAGTAAGTTATTAATACATAAGATTTTACTATTATTCACGCTCAAAGAAAAAAAAGCCTGGAAAACTGATTTTCTTTTGAAATCGGAATAATTGCGCTCAACCTGAAAATCCCCGTTGACGCTCGCTTTTAACCCCGTTTGTTCGACTTGGTGCGAACTTTCTATTGGGGTTGGGCGGGTTTTCTTTCCAGGCTTCCCGTTGAGCGTGAGTAGAGAGGTTTCGCACCTTTTTTATTGCCGTTTTCCGTGGCTGATAGTCAATCTGATAAAACTATCATTCATAATGACATACGGCAATATTCGCGAGGAATCGCTCAAACTGAAGGTGGCTTCCGATTGGTTCCCTAAATTCGATTGCACCGACATTATTAACCGCATCGACTTTGCTGTCAAAATCAAGCGCAAGGCGTCCGCAACCGACGGCGTTATCGACTTTGGCGATGAATATCTGGGCGGAGGCGAAAACCAGCCTACCGATATCTACCGTATGCTGACGCAACTGCTAGTGACTGTCAGACAGGACGCAAAGAACCTGAATCCGCCAAAATTCATCGGCTGTTTCGACAACGAGAAGATTGCATTTGTGGAGTATCATCACATTCTGCCTATCTTCAACCTTAACGATTTCAATTGGACGCAAACGCCTTCGGCTGTCGACGACAAGAGCATTGAATCCGTCAAGGCAAACATTGATGCCGATTTTGTTTTCACTTTCAATTTCGATGCCGACCATACCGAACTGCAGAACTTTGTAAAGCAAAACTTCATTCTTGATGAAAATGCGAATCTGCTTTCAACTCAAATAGATAAGAACAACTTTGTATTCATCTACCAAAAATGGCGCTCAATGGTTATGCCTTACATTGATGCCGACTGGGAGAAACTGAAGAAGAACTACAGCATCTACGATCGCGATTTCTTCCTTGCCGAACTCAATATCGACGACAACGGGACAACCTGCGTCACCGACGACCGCACCATTGATGCCAATTTCTTCATAACGTTCAATGCGCAGGCCGACAAGCCTTATATGCTGAAACGCACCGACGCAATGGGGCTCGATTTTCTGATTCCGTTCGGATTCAAGAGCAAGGGACTGGCGCAATACACCGATTTCTGGAAACGCTACAAGCGACCACCGCAAAACGATTATTGGCATTACATTGTCGAGCGCTTGGACCTTCTTGTGCCACAAGATGTCAGGGAGCGCAAAGGCGCTTATTTCACGCCACAGATTTGGGTTGAAAAGAGCCAGCAGTACATTGCCGACGTGCTCGGCGCCGATTGGCAGGACGATTACTACGTTTGGGACTGCTGTGCGGGTACAGGAAATCTATTGAACGGATTGACAAATAAATACAATATTTGGGCAAGCACCATCGACCAGCAGGACGTCGACGTTATGAAAGAGCGTATTGGCAATGGCGCCAATCTTTTGGAAAACCACGTTTTCCAGTTCGATTTCCTGAACGACGATTTCAGCAAGTTGCCTGAAGAATTGCAAAAAATTATAAATGACGATGAAAAACGCAGAAAATTAGTTGTTTACATTAATCCTCCGTATGCGGAAGCAAGTGACGCGAAGACTAATAAAGGTACAGGTGAAAATAAAGCGCAAGTTGCAACATTGACAAAAATGTATTCAAAATATAATACTGATG
>CALCFP010000173.1 GCA_937900725.1 uncultured Bacteroidota bacterium
CCGAAAATCCTGCGATATATGTGTCCTTAAATCCGCATAGCGCCGATTGAAGTATTACAATTCCAAATGCCGTGATGCTGAATTGAAGTGCCAGTGGCAATCCAATCCGCAAGTGCTCCCAGATGAACGGCCAGTTGGTGCGGAAATCTTTGCGTTTAAGCCGTATTTCAGGATATTTCCTGAATGCGTACGCGAAGCACAGAACCGCCGAGACGAGTTGTGAAACCACAGTGGCCGTGGCCGCGCCAACAACGCCCCAATGCAGTACCACAATGCATAGCATATCGAGCCCCACGTTCAGCACCGACGAGAATACCAGGAAATAAAGCGGAGTCTTGCTGTCGCCTATGGCGCGCAGTATGCACGACACCATATTGTAGGCTACTGTGGCGAAAATGCCAGCGAATATCACGAAAATGTAGTCGTGTGCAAATTCGTAAATGCTCGACGGCGTGTTTATCAGTTGCAATAATTGGTGCAGGAGCCCAACGGCAAGCGCAGTGAGTAGCACCGACAGCCCCAGACAGATTGTAAGGCTTGTGCCAATCGATTGGCGCATCTTTTCATAATCCTTCGCGCCAAAATATTGGGCTATCATTATGCCCAATCCGCCTGTAATGCCGAATGCGAATCCAAGAACCAGAAAGTTCAGCCCGCCAGTTATGCCCACGCCTGCCAGCGCCTGAAATCCGATGTATCGGCCGACAATTATTGTATCGACAAGATTGTAAACCTGTTGAAATACGTTGCCTAAAATTATTGGCAGTGAATATAGTAAGATAACCTTTGCGGGATTCCCGCGTGTCAAATCTTGTGTCATATCGGGGCGCAAAAATATAAAATAGCAAATAGTGTGATTATAAAAATTGCACCTTATTTATAGGTGTCAGTATATGCAGTCATAATTATTTGTCGAATTTTACTTTATGTAAATCAGATGGTTAGATATTCCTATGCCTGCTGTTTCTAATCTATATAGGGGAAAATCTAAAAAAAATCATATATCTACTATAATATTTAGTAGATATTCTAAAAAAACTTTTACCTTTGTCTGTAGAAAAACAAAAACATTATGAAACAGCGATTAACAGCAAAGGAAGAAGATTTGATGAAAGTTTTTTGGGCAAAAGGCGAATTGTGCATAAGAGATTTGCTCAACAATCTGCCTGACCCCAAGCCAAGTTACACAACTGTTGCCACTCAAGTCGGCTTTCTTGAAGAAAAAGGTTTCATTGAGAGGCGCCCTGTGGCAAATACCAATTTGTATAAAGTGGTTGTTTCGGAAAAAGAGTACCGCGGTTCCACTATTGGCGATGTAGTTTCAAGATATTACAACAATTCTTACGAGAGTCTTGTCTCGCAGTTTATTGAAGACGGAAAAATCAATGTTGACGAACTGAAAGAGATTATTGAACTAATAGAGAAAAACAAATAGTCCTATGTGCAATTTCTTGTCATACGAAATCAAGGCATCTGTGCTTTTGGCAGTGTTCTTTGTCTTTTATAAGTTGCTAGTAAGCAACGAGAAGATGCACAGAATAAACCGTGTGGTCATTCTCGCGACATCGGTATTGTCGTTTTTGTTGCCGTTGTGCGTCCTGACAATCCATAAGACAATTGAAATGCCATTTACGGCTTCGGGAAATATGTTGTTGCCAATGCCGTTGTCGGCGGAAGAAGTGCCATTTGAGAAATCGGTTGTGCCAGTCAGGCTGCTCGATTGGCAAATGCTCGCGGTTGCTCTCTACATAATAGGTGTGGTTGCCGTATTGTCGAAATTTGCATTGGGCGTAGTTAGGCTATCCAAACTTATCAAATCGGGTGAGCGGAGGAGTATGAACGGGAGCGAGGTTGTTGTAGTAAAGCGCGATGTGCCTCCGTTCAGTTGCCTAAAGTGGATTGTAATGTGCGAAGACGATTTCGAAAGCGGAAACAATCACATTCTTGAGCACGAAAAGGCGCACATAGCATTGTGTCATTCGCGCGATGTCCTGCTGATGAACGTGATATGTGCATTGCAATGGTTCAACCCGTTTGTTTGGCTGATGAAAAACGACCTTAGGGCAATTCACGAATACGAGGCCGACGACAGCGTGCTCCGTAAAGGTGTAAACATAATGGAATATCAATATTCATTAATAAGAAAAGTTGTCAGTGCGAGCGGCTACTCAATCACTAACAACTTTAACCACAGTATCCTTAAAAATCGTATTACTATGATGTCAAAATCAAAACCTTCAATGTCTAGGGCGCTCAGAGTGCTCTACATTGTCCCCATTGTGGGGTTGTCGCTTGCGGTTAACGCAAGAACCATTGTCGACTACAAATGTAGTGAAAATCCGTTAGAGTCTGCCGGCGATGCGGTGGTAATTAATTTTGATGTTTCAATGGCTCAATCATTTTCTCGCAATGAGAGTGGTGAGGAAATTGTGCGCAAAAGTTATTTTACCGAAGTTATGGTCAATGACGATTTAGTTATGGGCATTGATAATATCTGTTCTGCTGTTAAAGAACTGACAGAGAACAATCCAAACGTGGTTGTGAATGTTGTCCCTCAAATGAATCTAGGTTTGTATGAGGACATAAAAACGGAGTTGTGCAAAATTCCAGGAATTCAAATGTCTTTCAATGGGGATTTATATCCTGAATTGCCTACGACAAGGGGTTTGAACATAGACTATAAAGATACTGATGTTCATTCCCTTCTGATTAATAAAGTAGGCCAGATGATGTTTGATAGTAGACCATGCAAAATGGAAGATTTATGCGACTTGTTGAAGCCTATAGCCCGTAATGCTTCTGCTAAAAGGCAAGTTTTGATTGTGAGTACCGACAGAGGCACTACATTGGATGCCTTTGCGAATGCAGTAAGTGAGGTGAATAGAGCAATAGATGTGGTACGTGACGAGTATTCGCATAGACAATACGGAAAATCATTTGACAACATTTCGTCCGAGGAAAAATCGAATGTAGAAGGCGTCGTGTCAATTGAAATGATGCGTCAAATACCTATTTTTGTAGATAAATAATTGAAATTCATGATAACAGCAAAGGCCGACATTTGTCGGCCTTTGTGTTTTTATTATCTTCTAAATAAAACCAGAATGTCGTCTTTGTACCATTCAATGTCATCGGGTAGCCAGTTAAATCCGTAATATTCATCTTATTTAACTTGACGGTGACGAAAGTCAGGGAGCTTTGCGCCTTTGAGAAAACCTGTGTTATCTGTGTCCCGATTTATGTCGTTACTGTGCGGAAAGATACAAACAAAAAAAGCCGAAACTTTCGTTTCGGCTTTTCTTCTGCTCCCCTTCTTGTCCCGAAGGCTTTCGGGATTGAACCAAGGACCTAAAAAAACGAAACAAAAAAAGCCGAAACATCGTTTCGGCTTTTCTTTTGCTCCCCTTCTTGGACTTGAACCAAGGACCCCCTGATTAACAGTCAGGTGCTCTAACCAACTGAGCTAAAGAGGAATTTTCCAACAACCTTGGGTTGTCCCTCAATTGCGGATGCAAAAATAGACACTATGTTTGAATTCGCAAGCAATTTTTTCAAAAAAAATCGCGACTTCGCAATTTGATTGAGTTGCTTAATGCTAATTTATTGGCGATTAGTGCTTTAGTTGGCGTAAAACTTGCGTTTCGAAACTCGTGGCGCGTAAATTGGAATTAAGACGGGAAGACGCCTAAAAAAAGTGTTTAAAATCTTGTTTACAAATATGGATTTGCTTACCTTGAAAGGTGCTCAAATGTTATATATTTGTGTATTGGTGGAATAAAACATTATCCATTATAACTATCAAATAATCAAGATTAAAGGCTATCTAATGGCAACAAAAATTAAAAACGCGTTGATATCGGTCTTCTATAAAGATCAGTTGGAACCGATAGTGAAGGAGTTGAATAAACTTGGGGTTAACATCATTTCGACAGGCGGAACATACGACTTTATCCAAAAGTTGGGCGTTCCTGTCAAGACGGTTGAGTCTTTTACAACTTACCCATCAATATTGGGCGGACGTGTGAAGACTTTGCACCCGAAAATATTCGGTGGCATCTTGGGTCGTCGCGACAATGAACAGGACAAGGCTCAAATGGGACAATACGAGATTCCTGAAATCGACCTTGTCATTGTTGACCTATACCCGTTTGAGCAGACAGTCGCAAGCGGTGCCCCAGAAGCCGACATCATCGAAAAAATTGACATAGGCGGCATTTCACTCATCCGCGCCGCCGCGAAGAATTTCGCACACGTGCTTATCGTAAGTTCGCGTAACCAGTATGCCGACTTGCTGAAGATTCTTCAGGAGCAAGGCAACGAGACAACGCTTGAACAACGTCGCGAATTTGCTCGCGAGGCATTCAACGTCTCGTCACACTACGATTCGGCCATCTTCAACTATTTCAATGGCGACAACGAAGACTCAATGAAGATAAGCCTAAAGGACGGCAAGGTGCTTCGCTATGGCGAAAATCCTCATCAGAAGGCAGTGTTCTATCCGTTCGCAAATACAAAACTCGAACATACTTTGGCAGGCTCGCCTTGCTTGCAGGGTAAGGAGATATCGTACAACAATATGCTTGATGCCGATGCGGCTTGGAAGGCGGACAGTGACGCATATAATTCAGTTGATACCATCAAGAACAAGGTTGGCGTGGCAGTTGTGAAACACTTGAACCCTTGCGGGCTTGCTGTCGCCGACAGCCCAATGAAGGCTTTGGAATTGGCTTGGGCGGGCGACCCTGTCAGTGCTTACGGTGGCATTGTATGCTTCACTTGCGAGGTTGACAAGCAGTTGGCAGAAT